>NZ_JBITTH010000015.1:0-221971 GCF_044541755.1 Streptomyces sp. NPDC085524 | reverse complement strand
CGCGGGGTGTACGTGATGGTCGTCTGGCCCGCGGTGAAGGTCTTCACGATCTGCGGGTCGGAGTCGGTGCAGTTCCAGTCGGAAGCCGCCTTCACCGGGTCCGTGGTCCAGCGGGCGCAGGCCAGGCCCGAGCTGCGGGTGCTGCCGTTGGTCGGAAGGTTGTCCGTACCGGCGAGGGTGAACGTGCCCTCCTCACCGACCTTCTTGGGGTGCCCGCCGGTGGTGCCGGACGCCGGGAAGTCGGTCGAGGTCACGGCTGCGGAGGGCGAGGTCCGGTCGACGTAGAAGTAGCACCGCTCGCTGTCGGCGCTGTACAGCGTGTCGTCCTGGGTGTTCGCGAACCAGTAGTACTTGTGGCCGTCCGTGAGCGTCCCGAAGTCGGCGGTCACGTCCCCGGAGGACGCCAGCCAGGGGCTGTTGTAGTACTGGGCGCTGTTGTTGTTGTCCTCGTCCACGAGGGCGAAGTTCGACTGGAGCTGACGCCCGGTGGGGGAGTTGGTGGCGATGGTCACCTTGGTGCTGGAGTTGAGGCTGACCCAGCCCGGGTTGTCCCAGGCGTTCACGGCACCGGCGGTACGGCAGGGGGCGTAGGTGGAGGTGGCGGCGAAGCCGGGGGTGGGACTGGTGCGGGGGTTGGTGATGGTGGGGCGGCGGTCGTACGTGACCGTGACGTGCGGGCTGTTGCTGAACCGCTGCCGGTAGTACATGTTGTTTTCGTCGTCCGGCGCGAAGCCGAACGTGAAGTGGGGCCACTGGTCCCGCGCGGCGGCCCTCATCTGGCTGGTGACGTCGTACTGGACGTCACCCGTGCCGGAGATGTTGATGCCGCCGATCTTGACGCAGTTGCCGCCCATACGGGAGTTCTTGTCGCAGGGCTGGTTGTTCCAGGTGGTCGGGTTGTTGATGGGGCCGGTCTGGTAGAGGCCCATCGGGGTGGACGTGCTGGGGCTGGACGAGGAGGCGACGGTGGCGTGGAGCCGCGCGTCGATGACCTCGGCGCCGTAGAACACCGAGTTGATGCCGACTTGGAAGTAGGCGCGCTCGCGGCCCTTCCTGGTGCAGTTCGCGTAGCCGCAGTAGCCGGCGGCCGGGGTGTTCTGGCCGTCGGAGGTGCCGTTGAACTCGTTGGTGTCGGGGTACGCCTCCTGGACCTGCGACCAGGCGCGTGCCGAGTTCTCGGCGGAGGGGTTGACGCCCGGGTCGATGTACCAGGGGCCGGTGCCCTGGCCGAGGAGCGAGGTGTCGGGGATCAGGTCGATGCTGGTGGCATCGACCTTGACGGCGATCGGCTTGACGTTGGCGGTGTCCCCGGGTGCGTCGGGGGTGGAGGCGGCCACTGCGTCGGCGGCCTGCGGGGCGTCCACCACGGCGTCCGCACTCATGCTCGCGGACTTGCCCGTCTTCGCTCCGCTCTGCGGGGCGGCTGCGGCTGCTCCGGGGGTGGACTTCTTCGTCGAGTCCCACATGAAGGAGGTGGGGCTGGTGAAGCGGGCCTTGCCCTGGGCGTCCTTGAAGGTGATGTTGCCGGCCGCGTCGGTGGTGGTGTTCAGCCCGGTGGCGTCGACGCCGAGGCGGATCTTCTTCAGCGCCGGGTTGGCGGCGGCCGCGGCCGTACGCACGATCAGGACCTGTCTCCAGCCGCCGAGCTGGGTGGCGGTCAGGCGCAGGTCGACGTCGGGCAGGACGTTCTCGTAGAGCGCGTCGTTGCCGTCGAGCTTCGGCTTGGGGAGCTTGAAGGGTGCCTTGAAGGCCAGCTTCTTGCCGTCGGCCGTGGTCATCGTGGCCATGGGCCCGGTGCCGCCGCCCGAGATGCTCAGCGGGGAGGGGACGACCGCCGGGGACACCGTGCCGTCGGCGTTCGCGCGCAGCGTCGTATCGATCGCACGCCAGGACCCGTTGGCCTGCTTCACCCGCTCCGGAGCGGCCGCGGCATCCATGGTGAGGGTGCCGGCGGGGTTGGCGAACGTCTGGGATTCGGCAGTCGTCAGAAGGTCGATCGCGACCGGCTTGCCGGTCTTCTTCGCCTGGGCCAGGGCCGCGTCCACGGCCTTCTGCCGGGCGGACGGCGCGGCCTTGGTGGCGGCTGTGGCGCCGGACTTCGGGGCGGGTGTCGGCGAGCCGGCCGCGAAGGCGTCCGGGGCGGTGACCAGCCCGGCGCCGAGGGACAGTACGGCTGTCCCGATCACCGGAAGCATCGCGGCTGCGGAAGTCCGCCGACGCCGGAAGGCCCCCCGGCCCGGCCTGGGGTCAAGTGGTGGAGAAGTTGGCCTCATGGGCAGAGGTCCTCGCTATGCGCGTCGGTAAACGAAGGTCAGGCGCACAATCCTTACTCTCTGTAAAGCTGTCAACGGCCTGTGAGATATACGTGCCCGATTGACAATGTGAAGTGCCGGATTGCCCGGCGAGTGACATTGATCATGTAAGGAAAGACTGAGGACTTCCTGTACGAATGGCCGTTCCTCTCCTTAGGGTGCGCTTGATCTGGGTTCACCTGTTTCCGGACCGAGTTATTCCATTTCCTGTGGGGGATTGTGCTGCCTCGTCGGAGTGGTCCGCTTTTGCGTGTGCACGCGAAACGACCACGTATCGCGATGGCTGCCGTGCCGACGCTGATCATTTCTGGCCCGGGTCGACCCACGGCCGAAGCGGCGGCGAAACCACCGAAGACGGGCTACCGCAAACCAGGCCCGTGAAGGGCTCGAACGCCGAGCCGACCGCCGCCGAGGCGCCTGAAAGCAAGCCGTGGAAGCTGGACGCGAAGGCGAAGACGCCGGCCGGCTCGGCGACCGCTCTGCTTGCTCCGGCCGGCACATCACGAAGTGTCGCTGGAGCAAAGTCGGTTCAGGCGGGCGAGCTGCCGGTCTGGCGCCACCGCCACGGGTGCGACCCCTTCGGCGAAGCTCTCCGAGCTCGAGGTCGCGCCTTCCGGTAGCAGCGGTTCCGGCGAGGGTTCGCCGCGGGTGGAGGTCAAGGACGAGGCGAAGACGACCGGCGCGAACTGGGTCTGGCCACCGCCGCGCACTGGACAGTGCAGAGCCTGGACGTCGTCCGCATTCTCGACGACCCGCCGCTCACAACTCCTGCCCTCCGCATGCATGGAAACGGGCTGCGAAAGTCGGGCCTGATTGGCGCTGCCGTCCACCGGCCCACCCATGCCGCGGCCATCGCCCCGAATCAGGCCGAGCGAGCGGCCGTGCTGCTGCTCCTTGCCCGAGCCGCCGCATCTCTTGGGAATCAGGTTCTCTTCGACCGCACGATCCCGCAGGCGCACCGCACCGGCTTCTCGATGACGTGGACCACACGGGCCTCGTGAACCCGGGGCCCTCTACGAGATCCATCTGCGGGGTCTCACCGCCACCGGCCGTCTCCGCCCCCTGGCCGGTGGCCAGCGCGGTGCCACCGAACTACGGTCGGGCTGTATCAAACGTGCGGAACGGCCGGTGAGGGTGAAATGGCTTGCTCCCCAGTGGGGCGGATTCCCCCGGATTCCCTCCAGGCCCTCGGGGGTAGCCCTTTGGGTCATTCGTGAATGGGAACACAACCGATGGGCTAAGGGCGCTCCCTACAGCCAGTCGCGCTTCTTGAAGATGACGTACAGGCTCGTGCAGACGACGGCCATGAGGAGGATCGCGAAGGGGTAGCCGCCCACCCAGTGCAGTTCCGGCATCACCTCGAAGTTCATGCCGTAGATGGTGCCGACCAGGGTGGGCGCGAAGAGGATGGCGGCCCAGGAGGAGATCTTCTCGAAGTCGTCACCCACACGCCGCTGACCTGCGGAAAGCGCCCGGAGAGGCCCTCTGGTCTGCGGCGATCAGCCTTTCCGTCCCTTCCACCGTGCTGCCCTTTTGTACGGCCGATCCTCCCCAGCCGCTCCCCAACGCGGCTTCATTCTCCCCGGATTCTCCCCAGCCACGGCTGACTCTGAAGACGGGTCGCCGCTGGTCGGGACCGCGATCCGCCTGGCGTGACCGGCTACGCGACGTAGTGGCAGCGAGGTAGGAGTAGGTGACCGTCATTCGCTTGGCGGTAGCTCGTGGCTGGGTACGGCTGCTCGTGCACAGGGGAACAACCGCTGCGCTCCCCGACGCCCAGGCCGTGGCGCCGCTCCTGCCCACCGGCCCGCCTCTGGCTGGAAAGGGAACCGGCCCTCCGCCTCCGGACGAGACTGGGGGAAGACGATCACCAGGATGAACAGGAGGCAAGGGTCCCGATGAATCCGTACGCGTACGTGCCCGCCGACGATCCGCTCTTCGGCGCGGTCCGGATCGAACTGGACCACGAGGGCGGGACGCTGGGCGTGAGCGGGGACGGACTGCCGCCGGTCGAGATCCGGCGGGCCCCGCACACCGTGCCGGAGAGCCATGTGCCGATCGGGACGCGCGACCCCGAGCACCTCACTCTGCTCGTCGACGGTGAAGAGGAGACCCTGCGGCCGTCCAAGGGGTTCCTGACCCGGCGCTCGTACCGGGTCGAGGTCGTCTCAGGGGCGCGGGAGTGCAGCTATCTGCTGGTTCCGGACTCCCTCGGCACCAGCCGGCTGCTGCGGGACGAGCGGCTGCTCGGCATCTTCACATCGAGCGGCGACGGGCGCGTGTCGGCCGACTGGGAGGCGGCGGGCGAGTCCGAGCGCGCCAGGGACCCGTACGACGCGTCCGTGGGGTACGGGCTCGCCGCGGCATTCGGCACCGGTGCCGAACCGATGTGGCAGCTCACTCTGAACGCCGCGCTCGACCTGTGGCCGTGAGAGAACCTCACTCCTCCGCCGGGGGCAGCAGGTGGGAGCAGGTCGAGCGTGCTACGAACGCGATGCCGTCGTAGTCCTCGGCCGGGACGAGCGGGGCGGTGTTCACGCGGTAGAGGAACCGTTGGACGTTGGCGCCGAAGCTGCGCTGCGCGTGTGCGGCGTGCAGCCAGGGCGCGGCGTCGGCGGCGGAACCCGCGGCGCGGAGGTCCGCGTAGTAGTCGCCGGGCAGGGCGTGCGTGAGTCTGGCCTCCAGGGAGCGGAGGCCGGTGCCGATGCGGTGGCGGGCAGGCGGGCGCTGGAGATCGTTGCCGCGGCGGGCCAGGAAGGAGCCCTTGCCGAAGAGGAGGGCCAGCGCGTAGTAGGCGTCGCCGTACCGTTCGCGGAGTCTGTTGCCGAGGGCTGGCACCTGGTCCCCGTACGTGCCCTTCGAGATGTGCCCGTTGTGTGCCCAGACCATGACGCGCGCCTCGGGGTTGTCGTCCACGAGCCGTGCGACGGCCTCGGCCATGTAGCGGTCACGCCCGGCGAGCACGCCGTCCTCGCCGGCCGAGGCTGCGAAGGGCCGCGTCACCAGGTCGGCGGCGCGGACCAGGATCCGCGCGTGTTCCAGCGCCTCGCTGGCGTCGTCGCCGGAACCCGGCCGCCCGGCGTGGTCCGCGACGAGGCGGGCGATCTCCTTGGCCTGCCGCATCAAGGCCTTCTCCGGGTCCGGACGCGAGCCCGGGCGGGCCCGGGCCAGTACGTCCAAGGCGCCCACGCGTCCGGCCTGATCGGGTGCCGCCCGGCTCAGAAAGGCGGCGACGGCCTCGACGGAGTCGGCGCAGAGTTGGGGGTCGGTTCCCACGAAGCGGACCCGGCGCCCTTCGGGCAGGTCGCGGTTGTGGGCGCGCAGCCACTCGACGAGGTCGACCATCTCGCGGGTGCGCCAGGTCCAGAAGCCCAGCCGGGCGACGAGCCGTTCGGGGGCGCCCGTGCCGTACCGGACGTACGCGTCGAGCGCGCGGGCCGCGGACTGGCTGGCCTCCATGGCGAGGGTGGTGAACCCCTCCTCACGAACCAGGAACTCCACGATGCGGTGCTTCAGCCGGAAGAACTCGCCCGTGCCGTGGGTGGATTCCCCCAGACCGACGATCCGTGTTCCCCGCAGTGCCTCGCCCAGGGGTTTCAGGTCCTCCACCGGCGCGCCGGGGGTCAGGGTGCTCAAGGGGTTGGCGTGCTCGTTCAGCCATCGGGCGATGTCGTCGGGCACCGTCTTGCCTCTCCTCACCGGGTGCGGGAGGGCGGCACGCGGGCGTGCCCCGGCCTTCCGCACCCGTTCCTGGGTCAGTTCGTCGCCTCCCGGCAGGCCGCGAGGATCGCCTGGAGGTCCTGTACGGCGTCCGGTCGGCCATGCTCGGAATACACTCCCGCGACGTTGACGACAACTTCGTCCACCCCCGCCCGATCGAATTCGGCCAGCTGTGCGGCGATGCTCCCGGGCGTGCCGTAGAGGAAGACTCCGGAATCGACCAGGGCGCGGGCGCCGAGCCCCGGGCGGCTGTGGTGGACGCGCAGTCCGGCGCGGCGCAGCATGTCGCAGTAGTGCGGCCCGGCGAGGTGGACATGGGCGGCCGCGAAGGCGAGCCGGTAGGCGTGGCGCCCGGGGCGGTCGACGGCGGCGTGCACGACGGTGACCATGCGGGGCACCGGGCGGCCCGACTCGGCCGCGCCCTTCGCCATGGCGGGCAGCAGGGTGTCGCGGACGTAGCCGGGCGGGGTCATCCAGCTGATCGCCGCGTCCGCCACCCGGCCCGCGGCCCGCGCGAGCGTCGGCCGGAGCACACCGAGTCCGGTCTCCACCCCCGTATGTGACAGGCCCGGCAGGCCGATGGCGGCGCCGATGCCGGGTCCGGCGACTCCGTCCTCGGTCCCGATCAGGCGCCGCACCTCGGTCAGGTATTCCACACAGGCGTCGCGTGGGCTGTCGTACGGCTTTCCGTGCAGTCCGGCGACGACGTCGGGGGTCGCGGGACCGAGTCCGAGGGTCGTGCGGTGTCCGGTGAGGACGGACAGGGAGCGGGCCTGGATCGCTGCGTCCAGCGGATGCCGCAGCGGCATGAGGGCGACACTGGTCCCGACCGGGACGCGGTAGCCCATTCCGGCCAGGTAGGCGAAGACCTGCTGGGTGTCGGCGCAGAGGGACTGGCCCTGCCAGAGGCGGGCCGCTCCTTCGTCGCGGACGAGCGCGGCGAAGGGGGCGACGTGCCGGGGGTCCGTCGGCATGGCGGGATACAGGACGGATACGCGCATCACTCGGCCTTCAGGGGGACGCGGCTTCGGTCAGGTAGCCCGAAGCCTGGATACGGAAGAGCCGGGCGTACACGCCGTCGGCCCTCAGGAGGTCTTGGTGCACTCCGTGCTCGATGACCTTGCCGTTTTCCAGGACGACGATCCGGTCGGCCATCCGGACGGTGGCGAAGCGGTGGGCGATGAACGAGGAGTGGCGATGGACACCCTGATCTCGGCCCGGCGCGTGGTGATCGGACCGCAGGACAGGTCCTGGCGGACGGCGCCGTGCTGGTGCGAAACGGCGTCATCGCGGACACCGGACCGCGCCACGAGGTGGAGTCCCGTGCCCCCGCGGGCATTCTCCGTCACGACTACCCCGACGGCACGCTGCTGCCGGGGCTCGTCGACGCGCACGTCCACCTCGTTCTGGACGCGGGGCCCGATCCGGTCGCGGCGCTGCGGGAGGCGGACGATGCGACGGTGGCCAAAGGCATCGCGGAGCGGGCACTCGGTCTGCTGAACGCCGGCGTCACCACAGTGCGGGACCTCGGCGACCGGAACGGACTGGTGACGGAGTTCCGCGACGCCGTCAGGGCGGGACGGTTGCCCGCACCCCGTGTCCTGGCGGCCGGCACTCCTGTGACGGGACCCGGCGGACACTGCTGGTTCCTGGGCGGCGAGGTGTCCGGCGAGGACGCCGCCAGGGCGCTGGTCCGCCGCAACGTGGAGCAGGGCACGGACCTCATCAAGGTGATGGCCACGGGCGGGGGCATCACCAAGGGCGGGCCGCCTGTCTGGGCGCCCCAGTTCACGGCCGAGGAGCTCCGGATCATCGTGCAGGAGGCGGCGAGCGCCGGCCTCCCCGTGGCGGCGCATGCGCACGGCACTGCAGGCATCGTCGCGGCGGTGGAGGCCGGGGTGAGCACGATCGAGCACTGCACGTGGATCGACCAGGATGGCTTCCGGCTCCTCGACGACGTCGTCGACGAAATCGCCGCCCGGGGCATCGGGGTCTGTCCGGCGGCCAGCCCCGACTGGCGCGGCTTCGCCGAGCGCTTCGGACGTGAGCGCGCGGAGGAGATGTTCGGCGGGATCCGCCGAATGCGCGAGCGCGGGGTGCGGCTGCTCACCGGCACGGACGCGGGCGTGAGCCGGGCGGTCTTCGATGACTTCGTGTCCAGTCTCGAGTTCTTCGCCCATCTGGGCTGCACCTCGCAGGAGATCGTCGACCTGGCCACCTGCGAGGCGGCGGAGGCACTCGGGCTGGGCAAGGTCACGGGGCGCCTGCTCCCCGGCCTCCGCGCGGACCTCCTGGTCGTCGAGGGTGATCCCCTGAGCGATCTCCAGGCACTGCGCCGCGTTCGGCTGGTGATGGCGGATGGCCGTGTGCATGCCTGACGGACTACCGCTACCGATGCCCCCCGTTGGTGCGTGAGGGGCAACTGACTCCTACAGCCAGTCGCGCTTCTTGAAGATGACGTACAGGCTCACGCAGACCACTGCCATCAGCAGGATTGCGAAAGGGTAGCCGCCCGCCCACTTCAGTTCCGGCATGTCTTCGAAGTTCATGCCGTAGATCGTTCCCACGAGTGTGGGTGCAAAGAGGATGGCGGCCCAGGAGGAGATCTTCTTGATCTCCTCGTTCTGTTCGAAGCCGGCTTCTGCCAGGGCTCGCATTTCGGCGTTCTGCTGTTGGGAGACCAGGGTGGCGTTCACCGTCAGGATTTCCGTGAGGGCCTGGCGGAAGCCGTCCACGCGTTCGCTGGTGTGGGTGACGTGGTCCGCCACGTCGCGGAGGTAGCGCTGGAGTTCCTCGTCCGTGCCGTACTTGGCGAAGCCCGCCATCAGGCCGTGGAGCATGCCGACCAGGGGGCGGGTGGCGCGCTGGAACTCGACCATTTCGCGGGAGAGTTCGTAGATGCGGCGGGAGACCGCAGGGTCGCCGCGGAAGACTTCCGTCTCGATCTCGTCGATGTCGTTCTGGACGCCCTCGACGACGGGGGCGTAGCCGTCGACCACCGCGTCGAGGATCGCGTACAGGGCTGCCTCGGGGCCCAGGGAGAGGAGCTCCGGGGTCTCCTCCATGCGGTGGCGGACGGTGGAGAGGTCCGGGGCGCCGCCGTGGCGGACCGTGATCAGGAAGTCCGGGCCGACGAAGACGTGGAGCTCGCCGAACTCGACCTCCTCCTGGGCGTCGAGGTAGCGGGCCGCGCGCAGGACGACGAAGAGGGTGTCGCCGTAGCGCTCCAGCTTGGGGCGCTGGTGGGCCTCCAGGGCGTCCTCGACGGCAAGTTCGTGGAGGTTGAACTCGGCGGCGAGGGAGTGGAGTTCGGGTTCGGTCGGGCGGTGCAGGCCGATCCAGGCCATGCCGTCCGGCTCCTCGCGCAGCCGGCGGAAGGTGTCCGCCAGGGTGGTGGGGGAGGCGATGCGGCGGCCGTCGCGGTAGACGGCCGAGTCGATCACGCTGCGGTGGTTCGCGGGATCGGGCGAGGATGCGGCGGTCTGCGGGGAGGCCGGCGGGGGCGTGGCCGGGGAGGAGGGGCGGCGCCAGCCCGTCCGTTTCGCGGCGGACGGCGAGGGGCGGCGGTCTGGGCGCTCCGGCATCGCAGGTCAGCTCCCGGTGGTCGGACGTGCGGTTCTCGGTTTGTGGGCAATGGGAAGGATATCGGGCGAAACGGGGGAAGGGTGGGGTGGGGGCGGGGTGGGAGGTGGGAGTTGCGGACAGTAGGTGTCCGCAAGGGGGGTTAGCTTGCAGTCATGGCTTCCAGGACAGCACTTCCCGTACTCGGCACCCGCGCTCTGAACCGTGCCACGCTCGCCCGCCAGTTGCTGCTGAGCCGCGCCGAAATGTCGGCGCATGACGCCGTCGCGCACCTCGTCGGGCTGCAGGCGCAGAACGTGAAGCCCCCGTACTTCCAGCTCCACGCCCGCCTCGCCGGGTTCCGGCCCGCCGAGCTGGCGGCGCTCATGGAGTCCCGCGACGTGGTCCGCATGGTCACCATGCGCTCCACCATCCACACCCACACGGCGGACGACGCCCTGACCCTGCGCCCACTGGTCCAGCCCGCCCGGGACAGGGAGGTCAACTACTTCCGGAAGGGGCTCGTGGGGGTGGACCTGGACCGGCTCGCGGTCCTGGCCCGCGCGTTCGTCGAGAGCGAGCCCCGCACCATGGCCGAGATCCGGGAGGAACTGCTCGAGGAGTGGCCCGACGCCGACCCGCAGTCCCTTTCCGTCGCCGCCCGCTGCGGGCTGCCGCTGGTCCAGGTCACGCCGCGGGGCGTGTGGGGGAAGTCGGGCCAGGTCCGGCTGACCACGGTCGAGAACTGGCTCGGCCGGCCCGCCTCCGAGTCCATCGAGTCGCAGGCCGTGGACGACGCCGTACTGCGCTACCTCACCGCCTTCGGCCCCGCCTCCGTCAAGGACATGCAGACCTGGGCCGGGCTCACCCGGCTGCGCGGGGCCTTCGAGCGGCTGCGGCCGGGCCTGGCCGTGTTCCAGGACGAGAACGGCGTCGAGCTCTTCGACCTGCCCGACGCCCCCCGGCCCTCGGCGGACACGCCGGCTCCGCCCCGCTTCCTCCCCGAGTTCGACAACCTGCTGCTCTCGCACGCCAACCGCAGCCGGGTGATCACCCCCGAGGGCAAGGGGCGCTCCTGGACCGGCAACCAGGCGCACTGCGTGCTGCTCGTCGACGGATTCCTCGCCGGGCTCTGGAAGCTGGACGACGGGCTGCTCACCGTCGAGCTGTTCGACGGGAAACTGCCCGCGGCGCGGCGGGCGGAGATCGTCGCCGAGGGGGAGGCCATGGTCGGGGCGATGGCGGACATGAGCGGGTCCGGAGTGCGGTTCGCGTCAATCCGCGGCTGACGGCGGCCTGGTGGCGCGTCGGCCCTTCGCGGCACGATGCCTGCCATGGCGGCTGTCATTCGATTCAATGGCCGTCCATGCAGTCCATGCAGTCCATGCAGTTCAGGTAGTTCATGGCAGCTGAGTGCTTTGTGTCGTTGTCCCGATACGCAGGAGAGAGCAATGCGCATTCCGATGACCGTCGCGGACTTCCTCGACCGGGCCGAACTGGGGTTCTCCACCAGCCCCGGCGTGGTCGACGAGCCCGACCAGCCCGCCCCGCCCGTGCCCGTGTCGACGTACGGGCAGCTGGGTGACCGGGTCCGGGCCTGGCAGGCCGGGTTCGACCGGCTCGGCGTCGGGGAGGGCGAGCGGGTGGCGGTGGTCAGCCACAACTCGGCACGGCTGCTCGAGCTGTTGTTCGCGGTGCCGATGAGCGGCCGGATCTGCGTGCCGGTCAACTTCCGCCTCAAGCCGGAGGAGATCGAGTACGTCGTCCAGCAGAGCGGGGCCTCGGTCCTCCTGGTCGACCCCGAGCTGGACGCGGCGCTCGCCGGCGTCAAGGCGCGCCACCGCTTCGTGCTCGGCGCGCAGACCGAGAGCGAGCTCATGCGCTTCGGCGTCGAGCCGCGCCCCTGGTCGCATCCGGACGAGGACGCCACCGCGACGATCAACTACACCTCGGGCACCACCGCCCGCCCCAAGGGCGTACAGCTCACCCACCGCAACATCTGGGTCAACGGCCTGACCTTCGGGCTGCACACCCGCGTGTGGGAGCGCGACGTCTACATGCACACGCTGCCGATGTTCCACTGCAACGGCTGGGGAATGCCGTACGTGATGGCCGGCCTCGGCGTGAAGCAGGTCGTGCTGCGCAAGGTCGACGGCGCCGAGATCCTCCGCCGGGTCGAGGAGCACGGCGTCACGCTCATGTGCGGCGCGCCCGCGGTCTGGAACGCGGTGCTCGATGCGGCGGCCGGCTGGGAGGGCGAGATCCCGGGCCGTGACCGCGTACGGATCGTCTGCGCGGGGGCCCCGCCGCCGAGCAAGATGATCCAGCGGGTGGACGAGGTGCTGGGCTGGGAGTTCACGCAGATTTACGGCCTGACCGAGACCTCCCCGCTGCTCACCTTCAACCGCGCCCGCCCGGCCGACGCGGACCTGCCGGCGCAGGAGCGTGCGCACAAGCTGTCCCGTGCGGGACTGCCCGCGCTCGGGGTCAAGCTGAAGGTCTCCGAGGGCGGCGAGGTGCTGGCCCGGTCGAACGTCGTGCTCGACGGGTACTGGGACAAGCCGGAGGAGACCGCGGCGGCACTCGAGGGGGACTGGTTCCACACGGGTGACGGCGGCACCGTCGACGAGGCCGACGGGCACCTGACGATCTCCGACCGGAAGAAGGACGTGATCATCACCGGCGGCGAGAACGTCTCGTCGATCGAGGTGGAGGACACGATCTTCAGCCACCCGGCGGTCGCCGAGGTCGCCGTCATCGGTGTGCCGCACGAGAAGTGGGGCGAGACGATCAAGGCCCTCGTGGTCCTCGCCGAAGGGGCGGCGGCGGACGAGGCGGAGATCATCGCGCACTGCAAGCAGCGGATGGCCGGCTACAAGGCGCCGACCTCGGTCGAGTTCCGCGCCGCCATCCCGCGCACGGCCACCGGCAAGATCCAGAAGTTCAAGCTGCGCGAGCCGTACTGGGCCGGCCTCGACCGCGGGATCAACTGACGGGCGGGCCGCCGGCCGGGTGGTCGATGGTCCACTCGACCGGCGGCCCCCGCCTGACATTCCTGAGCCCGGCGGCCGCGGTCCGGCCCTCCGCGGCGGCCTTCCGCGGCCGCCTGCCCGGCTGCCCGGCCGGGCCGACCCGCGGTGATGGGCGCCACGGGGCAAGGAGGAGCGAGTCAGGGAGGAGCGGGTCAGGGAGGAGCGAGTCAGGGAGGAGCGGGTCAGCCCGGCAGGTTCGCCTCGATCGCGGTGACGACCTCGTCGGACTCGGGCTCGGTGCGCGGGCGGAAGCGCGCCACGACCTCACCGGCGGGGGAGATCAGGAACTTCTCGAAGTTCCACTGGATGTCCCCCGCCTCGCCGTCCGCGTCCGCGAACTTCACCAGCTCCTGGTACAGGGGGTGCCGGTTCTCGCCGTTGACCTCGGACTTCTCCAGCATCGGGAAGGTGACGCCGAAGCCGGCCGCGCAGAACGTCTGGATGTCCTCGGCGGTGCCGGGCTCCTGCTCGCCGAACTGGTTGCAGGGCACGCCGACCACGGTGAAGCCTTTCGCCTCGTACTTGTGCTGCAGGCGGGCCAGCCCCGAGTACTGAGGGGTGAGGCCGCACTGCGAGGCGGTGTTCACCAGCAGGATCGCCTTGCCCTTGTGGGCCCCCAGGGTGGTGGGCTCGTCGCTCAGGGTGGTCAGCGGGATGTCGTACAGGCTCATCGGGTTCTCCTCGGCAGGAAGGAACGGCTCAACGGGATGGAGGTGATCGAGGTGATCAAGGGGAAAGGCTAAGCTCCCGCGCCGATCAGCTCGTCCGCCGGGTCGTTCACCGGCTGCGGCATGCCCGTCAGGTCCATCACGAACAGCGGTATCCCCAGATCGTCCGCCCGGGCCCGGGCCGCCTCCGTGTACCCGGCGAGTGCGAAGTAGACGCTCGTCGCGGAAGCCGTGAGCCCGTTCAGCCATACGCACTCCACCGCCCGCAGCCCGGCCGGGGCGGTGGTCGGGTCCACCTGCGCGACCAGGCCCGGCGCCCGCAGGTCCACGGCCGCCGAGGGGATCGGGCGCCCGTCGGGCTGGCGTACGTCCTGGAAGCCGAGCCAGCGCAGGTACAGCGCGGCCGTGGCCACCGCGTCCCGGGCCGTACGGATGGTCACAGGGCGGAATGCGGGGCGCGGCACCGGTACGGGCTGGGGCGCGTCCGCTGAGGGCCGCTCCCCGGCGGCGGCTCCACCGTCCTCCGGGCGTACGGCCGCGCCCGCGGGCGACGCCGCCCCCGCACCGGCCGCTGCTCCGCCCTCGGAGCCGCCCTCGGAGCCGGCCTCGGAGACGCCCTCGGAGCCGGCGTCTCTGCCGCCCTCCGCCCCGTCCGCTCTCCCGCCCCCGGACTCCCCGCGGCGGGGACCGGGCCGGGCCGGTGCCCCGCCGTCCACCGCGTGCACCGGCAGCCGCACGACGGTGCCGCACGAGCCGCACCCCACTTCCGGGTGCGGCCACTCGCTCTCCCTGCCGCAGGACTCGCAGCGCACCGTCACCCAGCTGTCCGACCACGTGCGGTGGGTCAGCGGCAGCGGTGGTGCCGACAGATCCAGCGGCGGGTGGACCGGGCTCCCGCAGGCGCAGGGGAAGACCGGGGCGGTGTAATCGTTCTCGCGCAGGCACGCCGGGCAGCGCACCGGTACCGCTTCCGCCATGAGACCTGAACCCCCTCCGTCGCTGTGCGTAGGTCCATGCTCCACCACCGGCGACCGCGCGGGCGAGAGACGGGTCATTTCCGGTCGACGCCTTGGTCATTTGTGTAAGTCACCGAGCGAGACGTGGCTTTTGGTGGCATCCGTGCTGCCCCGCCGCCTTGACGTCGCGGGACCCGCCGCTTAGCTTGTTCCGTATAGCAGAACAAAACTTCCGGATGACGGAAAAGCCTGACCGCCACACCCGCAGGAGAACCTGATGCCTCGTATGACAGCCGCCGCTGCTGCAGTTGAGATCCTCAAGCTTGAGGGTGTCGAACAAGCGTTCGGCGTGCCCGGTGCTGCGATCAACCCGTTCTACCGCGAGCTGAAGAACGTGGGCGGCATCGCGCACACCCTGGCCCGCCACGTCGAGGGCGCCTCGCACATGGCGGAGGGTTACACCCGTGCCAAGGCCGGCAACATCGGCGTCTGCATCGGTACCTCGGGCCCGGCCGGCACCGACATGATCACCGGCCTGTACTCCGCGATCGCGGACTCGATCCCGATCCTGTGCATCACCGGTCAGGCTCCGGTCTCGAAGCTCCACAAGGAGGACTTCCAGGCCGTCGACATCGCGTCGATCGCGAAGCCCGTCACCAAGGCCGCCACCACGGTCCTCGAGGCCGCGCAGGTCCCCGGCGTCTTCCAGCAGGCCTTCCACCTGATGCGCTCCGGCCGTCCGGGCCCGGTCCTCATCGACCTGCCGATCGACGTCCAGCTGACCGAGATCGAGTTCGACCCCGAGACCTACACCCCGCTGCCGGTCTACAAGCCGCAGGCCAGCCGCGCCCAGGCCGAGAAGGCCCTCGGCTTCCTGCTCGAGTCCGAGCGTCCGCTGATCGTCGCCGGCGGCGGCATCATCAACGCCGACGCCTCCGACCTGCTGGTCGAGTTCGCCGAGCTGACGGGCATCCCGGTCATCTCCACCCTCATGGGCTGGGGCACCATCCCGGACGACCACGAGCTGGCCGCCGGCATGGTCGGCGTGCAGACCGCGCACCGCTACGGCAACGCGACCTTCCTGGAGTCGGACACCGTCATCGGTATCGGTAACCGCTGGGCCAACCGCCACACCGGTTACAACCTGGACGCCTACACCAAGGGCCGCAAGTTCGTCCACGTCGACATCGAGCCCACCCAGCTGGGCAAGATCTTCGCCCCGGACTTCGGCATCGCCTCCGACGCCAAGGTCGCCCTGGAGCTCTTCATCGAGGTCGCCAAGGAGTGGAAGGCCGAGGGCAAGCTCCCCGACTTCTCCGCCTGGGCCGCCTCCGCGCAGGAGCGCAAGGCCACCCTGCAGCGCCGCACGCACTTCGAGAACATCCCCATGAAGCCGCAGCGCGTCTACGAGGAGATGAACAAGGCGTTCGGCCCGGAGACCCGCTACGTCACCACCATCGGTCTCTCCCAGATCGCGGCCGCGCAGTTCCTGCACGTCTACAAGCCGCGCCACTGGGTCAACTGCGGCCAGGCCGGCCCGCTCGGCTGGACCATCCCGGCCGCCATCGGTGCCGCCACCGCGCAGCCGGACGTCCCGGTCGTCGCCCTCTCCGGTGACTACGACTTCCAGTTCATGATCGAGGAGCTGGCGGTCGCCGCCCAGCACAAGGTCCCCTACGTCCACGTCCTCGTGAACAACGCCTACCTGGGTCTGATCCGCCAGGCGCAGGGCGGCCTCGGCATCAACTTCGAGGTCAACCTCGAGTTCGAGAACATCAACACCCCGGAGATCGGCGTCTACGGCGTCGACCACGTCAAGGTCGCCGAGGGCCTGGGCGTCAAGGCCATCCGCGTCACCGACCCGGACAAGCTGGGCGAGGCCTTCGAGACGGCCAAGAAGTGGGCCCAGGAGCACCAGGTCCCGGTCGTCGTCGAGGCCATCCTGGAGCGCGTCACCAACATCGCGATGAGCAAGACGGTCGACATGAGCGACGTCACCGAGTTCGAAGAGCTCGCGACCGAGCCGGGCCACGCCCCGACCGCGATCAAGTCCCTCCAGGTCTGATCACCCCCGCAGTACCAGCAGCACCCGGCGGCCCCCGCTCCTCCTTCACGGGATGGGCGGGGGCCGCTCTGCGTCGTCCGTACGGGGAAACGGGGCGCGGGCCTTCTTTCCCGGCGCTCCGCGCGTGCCCTGCGGGGCGCTCAGGGCACTTACGGGAACCTGGTGGGTACAGGAGCCGGCACGGGTACGGGAGCCGGCACGGGCACGGGAGCCGGCACGGGCACGGGAGCGGCGCTCAGTGCCATGGGGCCGTCCGCCACGGAGACGACGAACTCCACGAACTCCACCGATCCCTCCGGCTCCGGCTTCGGCTCCAGGGCGTGGGTCGCCACCTCGATGACCTCGTACACCGTCGCGAACGCGTGTGCCGCAGCTCGTCGGAGGTGAGGAGCGTGCCGCCGTCGAGGGGCCCGCAGGCGATGTCCTCGGCGACCTCGGCGGCCAGGCCGGCGTGGACCACGGCCGGGTCCGGTACGTACACGTAGCGGCCCGGGGGCCGCACGGACGGCTCGGGCAGGCCGCGCGCGGTGAGCGAGGTGCGGGCGGGCAGCACGGTGGCCTTGCGCGCGGTGACCGGCGCGGGCTCGTGGTGCAGGCCGAACCACAGGACCAGTTCCTGGACGACACCGGCGTAGGAGATCCACTCGGCCTCGTCGGCCCGGCCCAGGCCGGGTAGGACCCCGGGCAGGAGATCGGGTACGAGCCGGATCCAGCCGGCGCCGGTCGCGCGTACCCGGTCCAGCGCCCAGGAGAGGGGCGGACCATACGACTTGGGATCGTGACCCCCGTCCGGCCCGGGACGCCGCACCAGGTCGATGAAGACGGCCTCGCCCCGGCTGTCGAACCGGGCGGCGTCCTCGCATGTGGGGAAGACCAGCCCGCCGTCCATCACCTGCGCGCAGAGCGCCCCTGGCCGCGGACTGCGGCTCCCCGCCCGGGCCGGCCTCCTGCATGGCCGCCAGCAGGCTCCGGCCCTCTTCCGTCAGCAGGGCGCGGAACGCCTGAAGATCCAGCCGGTCATTCAACCAGGGGCCCTCCCGCCGGGCCAGGTGCCGCCTCCCGCCGCACGGAAAGCGGGCGGCCCGTCGGCCACCGGGTCATCGTGCCAAGACGGCAGCGGTGTCGTGCGAAACCTGACAACCTGAACGGACGCTGAGCCGCCTGGAAGGACCCGCCATGACCGAAACCCTGATTGACGCCGTCGACGCGGGTGGAGACGACGCCGATCGGGAGGCCGTCGAGCACGAGCGGGCCGAGATGCGGGAGTTCATCAAAGGGCTGAGCGCGGACGACATCAAGTCGGGCAACTGGTTCACCAAGCTCCTGGCCCAGGCGCTGAGTTCCTACACCGGCAGGGTCGACTGGCAGTACTTCCAGGAGCGGTACGAGGGCGTACCCGCGGATGCCGTCGTCGATCAGCGGATCAAGATGGCGGCCCGGTACGCCGCGCTCGAAGGCGGACTCTCGGCCGGAGCCTACTCGGCAGCCATCGCCGCCACCCTCGGAAGCCTCGGTGGCGCCGCGACGGCGACCGTCCCGGCCGCAGTCGCGACCATGATGGTCGACGTCGCGTTCATCACCCGGCTCCAGCTCCGCCTGGCCCACGACATCGCGGTCCTCTACCGGGTCCCGCTCGACCTGTCCGATCCGGACGACATGTGGAAGCTCATTCGCGTGGCCTTCACGATCAAGAGCGGTGAAGTGGTCCGGGAGGGCGTGGTCAAGGCGGTCCCGGCCGTCGTGCGGCCGCTGATCAAGCGCTTCTACTCGGGAGCGGTACTGAACGCCGCGAAGGGACTCCCCGTCGTCGGCAAGTACCTCCTGAAGCGCAACGTCATCAAGATAGGTATCCCCATGGTCGGGGTTCCCCTGGCGGTGGTGCTGAACCGCTACACGACGTTACTCGCGGGGCGGCACGCGCAAGCCGTCTTCCGGAACGAGGCCCGGGTGATCGAACTCGCCGAGAGCCTGAGCGGGCGGAGCCGGCACCCGCAGTCGATGCTGTGGGTCGCGTGGCTCGTCATCACGGCGGACCGGAAGATCGCCGACGACGAGGCGCTGTTGATGCGGCATCTGGTGAGGCTGGTCCGGGACCGGCACCAGGTGGTCGACGAAGAGTTCGCTCAACTCGTCGACATGGATCCCGCCGAGGTGTGGCGACGGCTGGATGCCGAGTCGGGGGACCTGCTCGACCTCCTCGACGCGGCAGAGCGGGTGGCCGCGGTGGACGGCGCCGTCAACGCGCGCGAGAAGGCGGTCATCTCCGAGCTCCGGGACCGCTGCCGAAGGGACTGAGCACCGTTCACGGCCCGGCGGGCAGGCCACCGGGGTCCGGCCCGGCCCACCGGGGGCTCGCGGGTGTCCGGAAACGACAAAGCGCCGAGTCACGGGACCGTCCGTGACTCGGCGCTCTGGTTGGTACCGCCCGACGGTGCGAGGCTGGCGCGACAGGACGTTCGCACCACCGGGCGGAGTAGGAGGCTCCTTCGCCTCGTGCAGGGGACTCTGTGCGTAGCCCCCGTACGAAGAGAAGGAGTTGGCTGGGACCGTGGCGAGCGGCGACGAGAACTCCGGCTTTCGTCTCCCTCAGGTCAAGAGACGGGCCTCGGAACCCATTACCACCGCACTGGCTCGCACGCCCGCCACGGTCCTCGTCCTGCCCTCACCGCGTACCACCCCTCATCCGGGTAAGCGGGTCGGGCTCGGTACCCGGGGCCTGACCTCCCGTCAGGCCCCCGGTACAGCTTTGCGGCTCTCAGGCGTCGCGCAGGGCGCGGACGGCCTCCTCGACGCGCTTGCCGTAGTCGGCGTCGGCGGCGTGGAAGTGAGCCAGGTTCTTCTCGATGACATCCTCGAGGGTGACCTGAGACAGGCCGCCGGCGATGTTCGCCACCAGACGCTGCTTCTCGGCCTCCGACATCAGGCGGTAGAGCTCACCGGCCTGGAAGAAGTCGTCGTCCTTGGTGTGGGCCGGCGCGGCGTGGGTGCCCGTGTAGCCGGAGACGGCCTTCGGGGCGCCGAGCGCGAGACCGGTCTCGGCCGGACCCTGGTACGAGTTGGGCTCGTAGTTCTTGTCGTGGCGCGAGCCGTTGCGCAGCGCCATGACGCCGTCGCGGCCGTAGTTCTCGGCCTTCGTCGCCTTCGGGGCGTTGACCGGCAGCTGGGTGTGGTTCACACCGAGGCGGTAGCGCTGGGCGTCGGCGTACGCGAACAGGCGGCCCTGGAGCATCTTGTCCGGCGAGGCGGTGATGCCCGGGACGAAGTTGTTCGGGGAGAACGCGGACTGCTCGACCTCGGCGAAGACGTTGTCCGGGTTGCGGTCGAGGACCAGGCGGCCCACGCGCTGCAGCGGGTAGTCGCTGTGCGGCCACACCTTGGTGAGGTCGAACGGGTTGAAGCGGTAGTCCGCGGCCTCGGCGGCGGGCATGATCTGCACGTACAGGGTCCACGAGGGGTTCACACCGCGCTCGATGGCCTGCAGCAGGTCGGTCTGGTGCGAGTTGGCGTCGGAACCGACGATCTCGGCGGCCTGCTCGGACGACAGGCAGCGGATGCCCTGGTTCGTCTTGAAGTGGTACTTGACGAAGAAGGCCTCGCCCGACTCGTTGGTCCACTGGTACGTGTGGGAGCCGTAGCCGTTCATGTGACGGTACGACGCCGGGATACCGCGGTCACCCATCAGCCAGGTGATCTGGTGCGTGGCCTCGGGGGCGTGCGCCCAGAAGTCCCAGACGTTGTCCGGCTCCTGCTTGCCCGTGAAGGGGTCGCGCTTCTGGGAGTGGATGAAGTCGGGGAACTTGATCGGGTCCTTGATGAAGAACACCGGGGTGTTGTTGCCGACGAGGTCGTAGTTGCCCTCTTCGGTGTAGAACTTCAGCGCGAAGCCGCGCGGGTCGCGGACGGCGTCCGCGCCACCGAGCGAGTCCGCCACGGTGGAGAACCGCAGGAAGGTCTCGGTCTTCTTGCCGACCGTGTTCAGGAACGCGGCGCTGGTGTACGCGGTGACGTCGTCGGTCACCTCGAAGTAGCCGTACGCGGCGGAACCGCGGGCGTGCACCACGCGCTCCGGGATGCGCTCCCGGTTGAAGCGGGCAAGCTTCTCGATCAGCTGCTGGTCCTGGACCAGCAGGGGGCCACCGACGCCGGCGGTGGCGGAGTTCTGATTGTCGGCGACCGGGGCGCCGGACTCGGTCGTCAGCGTGCGCTTCGACATGGTGACCTTCCGTACGGGTAACTGCTGACGGAAAGTGTCTTCCGCCATGCGGAGCCTAATTTCGGCATGAACTAAACGTCAACAGTTTGTTGAACAAAGTTGAGGAGAGGTAATCCGGACGGCGTCGGCACTTGGGCGCGACAGGACAGGTGTCAGCACCGACGCCATCCGGAAACTCAGGTCCCCCTTAGGGGAGGGGTGCTCCGGAAGATCAGAGCTGGGCGCCGGAGAGGCGCTCGACCGCACGGAGCAGGGCCGAGTGGTCCAGGCCGCCGTCACCCTGGGCGCGCAGCGAGGCGACCAGCTGGGCGACGACCGCGCCGACCGGGAGGGCCGCACCGACGTTGCGGGCGGCGTCGGTGACGATGCCCATGTCCTTGTGGTGCAGGTCGATCCGGAAACCGGGCTTGAAGTCGCGGTTCAGGAAGTTGTCCTTCTTGCGGGTCAGGACCGTGGAGCCGGCCAGACCGCCGTTGAGGACGTCCAGGGCGGCCTGGAGGTTCACGCCGGACTTCTCGAGGAAGACGACGGCCTCGGCGCACGCCTGGATGTTCACCGCGACGATGAGCTGGTTGGCGGCCTTCACCGTCTGGCCGGAGCCGTGCGGGCCGCACAGGACGATGACCTTGCCGAGGGCCTCGAGGATCGGCAGCGCGGCGTCGAAGTCGGCCTGCTCGCCACCCACCATGATCGACAGGACGGCCTCGATGGCGCCGGCCTCGCCGCCGGACACCGGGGCGTCCAGGACGCGGATGCCCTTGGCGGCGGCGTTCTTCGCCAGGTCGACCGAGGTCTGCGGGGTGATCGACGACATGTCGATGATGAGCGCGCCGGACTTGGCGTTCTCGAGGATGCCGTTCTCGCCGTAGGAGATGGCCTCGACCTGCGGGGAGGCGGGCACCATCGTGATGATGACGTCGGCGTCCGCGACGGCCTCGGCGATCGAGCCGGCCGCGGAACCGCCGGCGGCGGCCAGACGGTCCAGCTTGTCCTGCTCCAGGGTGAAACCGGTGACCGAGTAGCCGGCCTTCAGGAGGTTCTCGGCCATGGGGGAGCCCATGATGCCGAGACCGATCCACGCGATCTTGGGGAGGTTGCTCATGATGAGGGTCCTTCTCTTAATGCTTCGTACGAAAAGTGCGAGAGGTGCCTGGCCGATCGCCCGGACTTCGTCCTCTTACTTGGCGGCGCGGGCCTCGGCCGGCAGCCATGCGAAGGACGCGGCAGCGTCGGCGGCCTTGTACTCGAGGCCTACGTAGCCCTCGTATCCGGCCTTCTTCAGCTGGTCGAGCAGCTCCTCGAGGGGCAGCTCGCCGGTGCCGGGGGCACCGCGTCCGGGCTTGTCCGCGATCTGGACGTGCCCGGTCTTGGCGGCGTACTTTTCGATGACCTCGGAGAGGTCCTCATCGTTCATCGCCAGGTGGTACAGGTCGAGCAGGAACTTGGCGTTGCCGAGGCCGGTGGCCTCGTTCACCTTGTCCACTACCTCGATGCCGGCCGGGGCGCTCACCAGCGGGTAGAGCGGCGACTCGGGCTTGTTGAGGGTCTCGATCAGGAGGATCGCGCCGACGCGGTCCGCGGCCTGGGCCGCGACGACCAGGTTCTTCAGGGCGAGCTCGTCCTGGACGGCCGGGTCCACGCCTTCGACGCGGTTGCCGTACAGGGCGTTCAGCGCCTTGCAGCCGACCGAGGCGGCGAAGTCCGCCGCCACGTTGATGTTGGCGTTGAAGCGCTCCGACTCCTCACCGGGAACCGAGACCGCACCGCGGTCCGGGCCCGGCAGCTGGCCGGCGTAGAAGTTCAGGCCCACCAGCTGCGTGCCGGCGTCCTCAAGAGCCTTCTTGAGGGCGTCCAGCTCTCCCTGGGCGGGGGTGGGGGTCTCGATCCAGGGCCACCACAGCTCGACCGCCGTGAAGCCCGCCGCGGCGGCAGCCGCGGGGCGCTCCAGGAGCGGGAGTTCCGTGAAGAGGATCGAAAGGTTCACATCGAAGCGCTGGTCCGTGTATCCCATGAGGGGTGTGCGCTCCTTCCGTATTGCGGAAGTTAGTTTCTGCTTGATGGAAGACTGCATGGGCTTGCGCGCGGATGTCAAGTGCGGACTCTCGAAAAATCGTGACCGGGAGGTAGCTTGACCGGGTGCGATTGAGAGTGGAGTTCACGACCGAGCCCTTCGACCTCGAAGAGGCTCCTGCCCACGCCGTAGCGGCCCGCGAGGTCATCCAGAAGGCCCAGCTGGACGCGGTGGACGTCGGCCCGTTCGGCAACACCGCCGAGGGCGAGGCTGACAGCGTCATCGCCGCGGTGGGCGCGCTGCTGCGCGATTCCCTGGGGGCCGGCGCGACGCGCGTCTCGCTCCAGGTCAACGTGATCGGGGAGGAGACGCCATGACCGAGCCCCGCGACCACCCCTTCGTCACCGCGGTCAAGCCGCTGATCGACGCCATGGGCGGCGAGCTGATGGATCCGGCCCAGGCGCAGCCCGACGACGTCGTGCTCAGCTGGGAGGGCCAGGAGCTGCTCGCGGTACGCCTGCCCCAGCTCTCGGACTCGCTGGATCACATCCTGGCCGCCCTGGAGCGCCGCCACGGCGTACCGTTGTCACAGCTGGACCGGAAGTCCAAGCAGGACGTCGTACGCATACTGGAGGCGCGAGGCGCCTTCTCCGTGCGGCACGGTGTGGAAACGGTCGCGGGCGCACTGGGCGTAAGCCGGTTCACGGTCTACAACTACCTGAACCGGGACGCCGGGTCTCAGAAAGGATCCGGCAAGAACAGCCAAACGTGAACGTAAACTCACCCACAGTGACGAGCCGCCGCCCAATTCACCCGGGCGGCGGCTTTTGTGTACGCGAAGTTTCAACAAAGTGTTGACGCCGTGTTGTCGAGGGCGTTAGCTATGCGGAGCCCGTCAAAGCAACAACAGGCCACGGAGGCCTACCGTGACTTCGAGTCCGACCCCGGGTCTCACCCGGTTCAACGCCTTGGATGACAGCGCGGCCACGGCCGAGCTGCACGAGGTGTGCGCCAGTTCGGCATGGGGGAGCAAGATGCTCGCCCAGCGCCCCTTCGCCACTGCCGATTCCCTGTTCGCCGCGAACGAAGCCGCCATGGCGGAGCTCACCGCGGACGACCTGGGCGAGGCGATGGGAGGCCACGCGCCGATCGGCCGGCCGAAGCCGGGAGACCCGACCTCCGCCCGCGAGCAGCGTGGCATGGCCGGTGCCTCGGAGGAGCTCAAGAACGAGCTCCTCGAACTGAACCTGGCCTACCAGGAGAAGTTCGGCCACGTCTTCCTCATCTGCGCCACCGGTGCGACCGGTGAGTTCATGCGGGACGCGGTCAAGGTCCGGATCGACAACTCGCCGGAACAGGAGCGGGAGACCGCCCGCGGCGAGCTCGTCAAGATCAACAAGATCCGCCTGACCCGACTCGTAGAACTCGCAGAAGAAGGAGAGTGAGCATGAGCACCGAGACCACCGCGTCGGTGTCCACGCACATCCTGGACACCAGCATCGGAAAGCCCGCCGAGGGCGTCGCCATCTCCCTGTCGGCCCGCACGGGTCTCGACGGCGAGTGGGCGGCGCTGGGCGGCTCCGCCACCGATGCGGACGGGCGCTGCAAGGACCTGCCGGCCCTGCCGGAGGGCACCACACACGTGCGTCTGGACTTCGAGACCGAGACGTACTTTTCCAAGAAGCAAGCCGCCGAGGCGCAGCAGGACGCCCCCCGCGTAAGGGACAGCAGTACGTTTTTCCCCGAGGTCACCATCACCTTCGCGGTGAACCCGGGCGAGCACTACCACGTACCGCTGCTGCTCAACCCGTTCGGCTACTCCGTTTACCGAGGGAGCTAGCATGGCCACGATTCTGGGCCAGAACCAGTACGGCAAAGCAGAGAACCGCGTAGTCAAGATCACGCGGGACGGCGACACCCACCACATCAAGGACCTGAACGTCTCGGTCGCCCTCTCCGGCGACATGGACGACGTCCACTACAACGGCTCGAACGCCAACTGCCTTCCGACCGACACCACCAAGAACACGGTGTACGCGTTCGCCAAGGAGTACGGCATCGAGTCGGCCGAGCAGTTCGGCATCCACCTGGCGCGCTGGTTCGTCACCAGCCAGGAGCCGATCAAGCGCGCGCGCATCCGGATCGAGGAGTACGCCTGGGACCGGATCGCCACGTCCGACGCCAACTCGAAGTTCATCGGCGCCGATGAGGTGAACCACTCCTTCGTCCGCAAGGGCATGGAGACCCGCGTCACCCAGATCACGTACGACGGCCAGAACTGGGAGGTCATCTCCGGCCTCAAGGACCTGATCGTCATGAACTCCACGAACTCCGAGTTCTGGGGTTACGTGAAGGACAAGTACACGACCCTGCAGGAGGCGTACGACCGCATCCTGGCCACCCAGGTGTCGGGTCGCTGGCGCTTCAACTGGTCGGACGACGAGCAGCGGATGCCCAACTGGGAGAAGTCCTACTCCGAGGTCAAGAAGCACATGCTCCAGGCCTTCGCCGAGACCTACTCCCTCTCGCTGCAGCAGACCCTGTACCAGATGGGTTCGCGCATCATCAACCACCGCTCGGAGATCGACGAGGTCCGCTTCTCGCTCCCGAACAAGCACCACTTCCTGGTCGACCTTGAGCCCTTCGGCCTCAAGAACGACAACGAGGTGTACTTCGCCGCGGACCGTCCCTACGGTCTCATCGAGGCGACGATCCTCCGTGACGGTGTGGATGCCCGCATTCCCGTGGACATGACCAACCTCTAAGGGTCCGGTCGAAGCTCGGCACGTGCCGTCCCGGGGCTCCGCAGTGGCCCCGGGACAGCGCGACACTCTTCAACTTCATGATCGACCTCATGAATCGGCACCCGGTAGCACCATATGGGGCGGCAGTACTGTCAGCTGCCAAGGCCCCCGGCTCCGGCACTCAAATCCCCAGGGTTTTGCCGTGCCCGCACCGCCACGAAAGCACAAGGATGTGTCATGGCAGCTTCCTCCTCGCATGACGGCCCACCAGAGCGCATCGTCATCGAAAACTGTGCGGTTGCAACTGTCGACTCGAATGACACCGAGTACGCCTCGGGCCACGTGGTCGTCGCCGGAAACAGGATCGAGTTCGTCGGCGCGGGCGATGCCCCCGAGAACCTCGACAACGTCGTCCGCCGCATCGACGGCACCGGACACCTCGTGACCCCCGGTCTGGTCAACACCCACCACCACTTCTACCAGTGGATCACCCGCGGTCTGGCCACCGACCACAACCTCTTCAACTGGCTCGTCGCGCTGTACCCGACGTGGTCGCGCATCGACGAGCAGATGACGTACACGGCCGCGCAGGGCTCCCTCGCCGCGATGGCCAGGGGTGGCGTCACCACTGCGATGGACCACCACTACGTCTATCCCAAGGGCTCCGGCGACCTCTCCGGCTCGATCATCCGCGCCGCGTCCGAGATGGGCGTCCGCTTCACCCTCGCCCGCGGTTCCATGGACCGCAGCGTGAAGGACGGCGGCCTGCCCCCGGACCACGCCGTCGAGACCCTCGAGGGTGCGCTCGCCGACACCGAGGCGACCGTCAAGAAGCACCACGACGCCTCCTTCGACTCCATGACCCAGGTCGCCGTCGCACCGTGCTCCCCCTTCTCGGTCTCCACCGAGCTGCTGAAGCAGGGCGCCGAGCTGGCCCGCCGCCTGGGTGTGCGGATGCACACGCACGGTTCCGAGACCGTCGAGGAAGAGCAGTTCTGCAAGGAACTGTTCGGCATGGGCCCGACCGACTACTTCGAGTCGACCGGCTGGCTCGGCGAGGACGTGTGGATGGCGCACAGCGTCCACATGAACGACTCCGACATCGCCGCGTTCGCCCGCACCCGGACCGGTGTGGCGCACTGCCCGTCCTCCAACGCCCGTCTGGCCGCCGGCATCGCCCGCGTCCCGGACATGCTCGCCGCCGGGGTCCCGGTCGGCCTCGGCGTGGACGGCACCGCCTCCAACGAGTCCGGTGAGCTGCACACCGAGCTGCGCAACGCGCTGCTGATCAACCGTCTGAACCCGATCCACCGCGAGCGCGCCCTGAACGCGCGCCAGGCCCTGCGCCTGGGCACGTACGGTGGCGCCCAGGTCCTCGGCCGCGCCGACAGCATCGGTTCGCTGGAGGTCGGCAAGTGCGCCGACCTCGTGCTGTGGAACCTGAGCACCTTCCTCCACTCCTCGATCGCCGACCCCGTGACCGCGCTGGTCTTCGGTGCGGCCGCCCCCGTGACGGCCTCGTTCGTGGGCGGGAAGCAGATCGTGGAGGACAACCGACTCCTCTTCGCCGACGAGGACGCGATCGCCGTGTCCACCCGGGAAGAGGCCCAGCGCCTCGCGCGGATCTCCGCGCAGGCCTGAACCCACGGAGTCCGGCCGGGGGGGACGGCCCCCGGCCGGCAGCCGCGGACCCGAGCGGGGTCCGTCGGCAGCCGCTTCCGGGAGCGCCCGAGGAATTCCACGGGCGCTCCCGGGGGCGGTGACCCTCACCGCCACCCGGCATCACCACTCAACGCCGCCGCGTGGCTCCGCCATGCGCGAAAACAGCAGCAGAGCCGTTTGGGCGAACCGTTCTGCCGTCGTTTCCGCACCCCTTGGGAAAAGCATTCGCACCACCACAACTCCATACAGGCTCGACTCGCACAGCCTTCGCACCACCTCCCTGAACCCACGTCGCCCGCGGCGTGTTTAAACAACGACCGGAGGAAGCCGTGGCCCTGCCGCCCAGGTTTCGCAAAGACGCAGTCGCAGTACCGGAGGGCTCCGGGGGGAAACACCCGGTGGACGAGACCCTTCCCCCGCTGAAGATGTTCACCAGCGGCCTCCAGCACGTGGCCGCCATGTACGCGGGTGTCGTGGCCCCGCCCATGATCGTCGGCCCCGCCGTCGGCCTCTCCGCCACCGAGACCGCCTTCCTGATGGGCGCCTCGCTCTTCACCGCCGGCCTCGCCACCCTCCTCCAGACCCTCGGGTTCTGGAAGATCGGCGCCAAACTCCCCTTCGTGAACGGCGTCTCCTTCGCCGGTGTCACCCCCATGATCGCGATAGGCAAGGGGGAGGGGGACAACGCGATCCCGGTCATCTTCGGCGCGATCATCGTCGCCGGAGTCATCGGCTTCTTCGCCGCCCCCTACTTCGGGAAGCTCGTCCGCTTCTTCCCGCCGGTCGTCACGGGCACGGTCATCACCCTGATCGGCGTCTCGCTGCTGCCCGTCGCCTTCAACTGGTCGCAGGGCGGGAACCGCACCGCCGCCGACTACGGCTCGATGAAGAACATCGGCATGGCCGCCGTCACCCTGGTGATCGTCCTGCTGATGCGCAAGTTCCTGCGCGGCTTCCTCCAGCAGATCTCGATCCTGCTCGGCCTGGTCGCCGGCACGCTC
The DNA here is from genome assembly GCF_044541755.1 of Streptomyces sp. NPDC085524. Lineage (NCBI taxonomy): Bacteria > Bacillati > Actinomycetota > Actinomycetes > Kitasatosporales > Streptomycetaceae > Streptomyces > Streptomyces sp. NPDC085524. The sequence continues at coordinate 194,026 of NZ_JBITTH010000015.1, read as the reverse complement.
ATCGCGCTCCCGCTCGGGATGACCAGTTTCGACGCCGTCAAGAACGCCCCGGTCGTCGGCTTCCCGACCCCGTTCCACTTCGGCGCCCCGCAGTTCCAGGTCGCCGCGATCATCTCGATGTGCATCGTCATGCTCGTCTGCATGACCGAGTCCACCGCCGACATCCTGGCGCTCGGCAAGATCGTCGGCCGTCCCGCGGACGCGAAGACCATCGAGGGGGGCCTGCGCGCCGACACCCTCGGCAGCGCGCTCAGCCCGCTCTTCAACGGGTTCATGTGCAGCGCCTTCGCCCAGAACATCGGGCTCGTCGCCATGACCAAGGTGCGCAGCCGGTTCGTCGTCGCCGCGGGCGGCGGGATCCTGATCCTGCTCGGCCTGTGTCCGATGGCGGCCTCCGTCATCGGCGTGGTCCCGCTGCCGGTCCTCGGCGGCGCCGGCATCGTCCTCTTCGGATCGGTCGCCGCCAGCGGCATCCAGACCCTGGCCGGGGCCGCCATGGAGAAGGGCGAGAACGCCCTGATCGTCGCCGCCTCCGTGGGCATCGGCCTGATCCCGATCGCCGCGCCGGAGTTCTACCACGCCTTCCCGAAGGACCTCCTCGTCGTCCTCGACTCCGGCATCAGCACCGGCTGCGTGGTGGCGATCCTGCTCAACCTGGCCTTCAACCACCTCGGCGCCAAGAAGGAAGCCGCCGTGGCCTCCGGCCCGGAACCGGTGCCGGTGCACTGACCGGCCCCGTACGAACCGTCCACGGCCGTGCGCACGCCACCCACTGCGGGCGTGGCGTGCGCACGGCCGTGTCCGCGAGGGTGCGTCCGGCCGTGTCCGCGTGCGTCCGGCCGTGCCCGCGCCGCCGGAGCGGTACGGAGCGCCGGGCGTCCGGTGGACCGCCGTGCGCCGTCAGAACGCAGCGGAAGACTCCGGCGCCGGTTCCGACCAGATGTCCGGCGGCACCGTCCGGATCCGGCGGCCCGCGTGGTCCAGCTCCTGAGCCTCCGACTTGCGCACGTACAGCGACACCGCCGAGTCGGTGATCCGCAGCCCGGGCAGCCGCCGCGCGAGGTCGGCGGTGTAGCGCGAGAGGTCCTCCACCGTGCGCAGCCGCGCGCCGATCATGAAGTTCCAGCGCCCGCTGACGGACATGCAGGTACGGGTCTCGCGCAGCCCCGCGGCCGCCGCCGCGCAGTCCGCCACCTCGTACTCGGGCACCTCCGCCCACACCGTCGCCGAGACCGGCCACCCCGACAGCCCCGACGCGAGCGCGCTGCTGAAGCGCAGGCTCTGCCCCGCCTCCAGCCGGGCCAGGCGCCTGCGCAGGGTCGACTCGCTCATGGCGAACTCCCGGGCCAGCGACGCCACGCTGCGGCGCGCGTCCGCGGCCAGGGCCAGGACGAGCGGCCGTTCCTCCTCCGCCAGCGAGGCCGCGGCCGACGGCGCCGCCGAGAGGGGTCCGCCCGGCGGGCGGCGGGGCCGGCCGGTCCGCCCCGTCAGCCGGTCGCTCTGCGCCGGGGTGAGCTGGTCCAGCCGCCAGCGGTCCGGGGCGTGGTGCACGGCCGTGACCACCGAGGACCGGGTGGAGACCACCCCGGGGATCAGCTGCACCCGGAAGGACAGGTACCGGTACAGCGCGTGCACGTCCGGGACCGCCACGAAGACCAGCAGGTCACGGCCGCCGGTGAGGTGCTCCACGCCCAGCGCGTGCGGGTCGCCGGACAGTACGGCACCCACCGCGGGGGAGGTGCCCGCGGCGCAGGTGATCTCCACCCAGGCCATCCGGGGCGGCCTGCTGCCGGTGAGCAGCCCGATCCCGCTGATCCACGCCTCACCGGACTCCGTCAGCCGCTCCCAGCGGCGCGCCAGGGTGTCCGGGCGGGCGCCGAGCACCGGGCCCAGCCGCTCCCAGCTCGCGCGCGGAGCGAGCTGCAGTGCGTGGACGAGCGCCCGGTCCATGTCGTCCGTGGCGGAAATGGCCGAATTCATCATCCTCACCTGGTGGATCTCCCGGTAGCCGTTCGGTCATCCGGACTTTCGGCCGATCATCTCTCTTCCTGTATTCAACAGCTCAACGGGGCTGTCGCAGGCAGGTTCAGGACATCGGGGGAGGATCTGTGGGGGAGGCCGGCGCGGGCATGCGCCAGACGGTGCCCGCGGAGCTGTCCAGTTTCATCGGCCGCGAACGGGAGCTGGCCGCCGTCGCGAAGCTGCTCGCGGTCGAACGACTGGTCACCCTCACCGGCCCGGCCGGCATCGGCAAGACCCGGCTCGCCGTGCGCACCGTACGCTCCCTGAACAGCAGCGAAGGCACCGACGTGTGCTGGGCCGACCTGGCCCGCCTGGACCCGCCGCGCCTGCCGGAGCTCGAAGCCGAGCTGCTGGCGGCGCTCGCGGGGCGCGAGGTGCTGCTGGTGCTCGACGGCTGCGAGCAGCTGCGGGGCCAGGCGGGGGGCCTGGCCGGGAGGCTGCTCGCGGTCCTCCCCGGCCTGCGGATTCTGGCCACCTCGCAGCGCCGTCTGGGGCTCCGTGAGGAGGCCGCGTCGGCCGTACCGCCGCTGTCGCTGCCCGCGGCGCCCGGGGCGGCCGCCGGGCCCGTCGGGCGGATGCCGGTGGCCGAGATCGCCGGGTACGCGGCCGTACGGCTCTTCGAGGAGCGGGCCCGGGGCGCCGACCCCTTCTTCGCGCTGACCGAACGCAACGCGGGCGCCGTTGCGGCCCTGTGCCGGGCCCTCGACGGGATCCCGGGCGCGCTGGAGCTCGCCGCCGGGCGCTCGCACCAGTACGCCCCCGACCAGGCGCTGCGCCGGCTGGCCGCGGATCCGCTGACCTTCCTCGCCGGCGGCGCGGGCCGGGGGACCCGGGTCGACGCCGAGCGCTCCCACCGGCTGGCGCCGCCCGCCGAGCGGCTGCTGCGCGAGCGGCTGTCCGTCTTCGCCGGCTCCTTCGACCTGGCGGCCGCCGCGGAGGTGTGCGGCTTCGGCGTGCTCACCCGGGAGAGCGCCGCCGAGGTGCTGCACGACCTCGTCCCCGGCCTGCTCGCGGACGGCACGGGGCCGGACCGCTACCGGCTGCCGCTGTCCGTACGGGCCCACGCGGCCCGGCTGCTCGCGCACGGCCCGGCCGGGGAGGGGGCGACGGCCGCCCGGCGCCACCACGAGCGCTGCCGGGTGCTGGCGGAGCGGGCGGCGCAGCTGTGGCGGGAGGGGGCGCAGCAGGAGGCGCGGGCCCTGGCCCTGCGGGAGCTGCCGGAGCTGCGGGTGGCGATGAACCCGCTGTCCGCGGCCGGCCCGGCCGCCGCACTGGAGATCGCCGTGTCGCTGTGGTTCCTGTGGTCGGCGTGCGGGCTGACGGAGGAGGGCCGGCGCCACGTGGAACGCGCCCTCGCCCTGCACCCGGCACCGCGCCCGGCCCGCGCGCTGTGGCTGGCCGCCTGGCTGGTGGCGAGCCTCGGCGAGGCGGCCGCGGCGGACCCGCTGCTGGTGGAGGCGTGGAGCGCGGCCGTACAGGAGGGGGAGGACACCTGCCTCGCCTACCTCGCGCACGTGCGGGGGACGGTCGCGCTGTGGGAGGAGCGGTACGAGGACGCCGCCGCGGAGTTCCTGGAGGGGCTGGAACTGCTTCCGGAGCAACCGGAGTTCGGCCCCGGCCGGGAGGCGCTGCGCGCCGCGCACACCATGGCGCTGGCCCACACCGACCCCGCGTCCGTCCCGGTCGAGGCCGGCCCGTCCGGCCTGCCGTCCGCTTTGCCGGGGGACCCGCCGTCCGGTCTGCCTGGGGGCCCGTGGTCCGGTCTGCCGTCCGACCTGCTCGGCGGCCCGCACTCCGGCCCGCCCAGGGGGCCGCGGGCCGGCGCCGGTGATCCCTGGGCGTGCGCCTGGAGCGAGTTCTCCCACGCGATGGTCCACCGCCACGGGGGCCGTCCGGCCGAAGCCCGGGCCGCCCTGCTGCGCACCCTGCGGACCCTGCTCGCCCTCGGTGACGGCGTCGGCCAGGCCTTCGCGGTGGAGGTGCTCGCGGAACTGGAGGCGGACCGGGGGCGGTTCGCGGAGGCCGCACGGCTGCTCGGCTGCGTCTCCCGCACCCGGCCGGCGGCCGCGCCCGCCCCCCGCGCCGAACGGGTCCTGCGCGCCCGGCTCACCCCGGAGGCCTTCCGCTCGGCCCTCCGGGAGGGCGCCCGCACCCCGCTGCACCGCCTGCTCCCGGAACTCTGACCCGGGCGCGCCGCCGCTCGCGCCTCAGGGCGTCCAGAGCATCAGATTGCTCATCAGTTCGGCCTGTTCCACGGCGTCGTCGAGCGCGTGGTGCGTGTGCCTGCGCGTGGAGTGCAGTTCGCGCGGCATCCGGCCCTTGACCGCGGCCCGCAGCGGCACCCGCGCCTTCGTCGCGTACAGGGTCTTCATGTCCAGGCAGCCGGAGTGGCCGAAGGGGCTGTCCCCGCCGAACCGCATCAGGTACCAGTACAGGAAGGTCCAGTCGAAGGAGGCCGGATAGCCGCACATCACGGGCTGTGCGCCCGCCTCCGCCGCCACCTCCCGCACCCAGGCGCGGAACGCGTCCATGGCGGCCCCCGGATCCTCGCCCTCGCGGACCAGCCGGTCGCGGTCCAGCCCGCTGACGGCGAGCGCCTCGGCGACGTACTCGTCGCTGATGGGCCGCAGCTCGCGGTAGAAGGTCTGCCGCTCGGGGTCGGCGGCCGTATACGCGTCGCCTTCCTGCCGCCCGGCGACCGCGGCTCCGAAGCTGATCATCGAATACGGTCCTGGAATGGGTCCGTCGGCCTCGATGTCGACGGAGATGTAAAGACTGGGACGTGCGTTGCGGACTGCCATGCGCGAGAGCATGCCAGCCACCGCCCCGGACGATCACCTCATTTCCCGGTCGACGGCCGTGGGGCCCGGGGGGAGACTGGGAAGAGGGCCGTGCGGCGGATCGAGGTAGTGATCATGTTCGAGGACACCAAGGCGTTCAGCGGCTTCTCCGTCGACGACCTGGGCCGGGCCAAGGAGTTCTACGGCGGCACGCTCGGGCTCCGCGTCACCGAGACGGCGGAGATGCCGCTCCTGACGCTGCACCTCGCCGGCGGCACGGAGGTGATGGTCTACGCGAAGGACGACCACCAGCCCGCGACCTTCACGATCCTCAACTTCCCCGTGGCCGACGTCGAGAAGGCGGTCGACGAACTGACGGCGAAGGGCGTCCGCTTCGAGCGCTACGAGGGGTTCGAGGCCGACGGCAAGGGCATCGTCCGCCCGGACGACGGGCCCGCCGCCATCGCCTGGTTCAAGGACCCGGCGGGAAACGTCCTGTCCGTGCTCAGCGAGTCCGTGTAGGACCCGACCGCGGCCGCGGGACCAGGGCCGGACCCTGGTCCCGCGGCACGGCTACGGGGCCGGGGTCAGGTACATCCCCGTCTCGTCCCCGCCCGCGGTGTTCTTGCAGCCGACGCCGGAACCGGCGGGCTGGGCGAGCGCCAGGGCGAGGCAGCGGCCGGCCGCCAGCTGGCCGTAGTAGTTCGGGTGCATGGACTCCTGGACCAGGCTCTGGGTCTCGCTGCTGTCGATCCAGCGCGCCCATTCGCTCGTCTTCGCCGAGGCGGGCACCGTCGAGCTCACCAGCTTGCTGGACTTGGCGCACACCTCCCGCCCCTGGAGCATGTCCCGCAGGTCCAGGAACTGGACGCCCTTGGCCGCGGCGACCCCCTTGATGCGGTTCGCGATCTGCGGCACGAGCGAGTCCCGCGCCCAGTCCGAGTCCCGGTTCCAGAACGGGCAGCCACCGGTGTTGAGCCGGCTCCAGTCGCTCTGCGTGTACCGGTTCTCCGCGCCGCGCGGGATCGGCGACGGGTAGGACTGCAGCACGATCCGGTACGAGGAGTCGGCGTACCCGGCCGCCCGCATGACGGCCCGGATCTCGTCCACGGATTTGCCGGCACCGGCCATCGCCGCGTCGATCTTCCCGTCCACCACGGCCTGCTGGTCGTCGTAGCAGTAGGAGTACCAGAGGCTGAAGTCGAGCGCGCACTCCTTGATGATGTCGGCGAAGCCCAGGTCGTTCCCGCCGATGGACAGCGCGATGACCTTGACGTCGTGGCTCGCGGCCACCGCGGCGAGCTGATCGGCCTGCGGGGCCTCGCCCTTGAAGGAGACGCCGCCACTGGCGGCCCGGAACACGTTCTGCGAGACCGCCCCGGAGCAGGCGAGGTTCACCGCCACGTCGGCGATCGCCCCGGCGCTGCGCACCTCGGCGGAGTCCGAGCGGTGACACCCGCCCGCAGTGGTCCCGTACACCTTCGCGGGGTCGTAGACGCTGCCGCTGACCCAGGCCCGGTCGGTCCCGTTCCGGTTCCCGGTGTTGGTGAGGCTGTTGCCCTTCCAGCGCCCGGCCTCGCCGGAGATGTAGCTGTCGCCCATGGACACCACGGCGGTGGGGCCGGTCCCGGAACTGGCGGCGGAGGTCCCGGCCCCGCCGGCCAGCAGCGCCCCGACGGCGAGCGGCAGAACCATCCCGGCCCCGGCCAGTCGTCGCACACGACGGCGGTCCCGGTCCTTGCTTGCGGTGCGGAATCCGATCACTGCGGAACTCCTGCGTTCGGCCATGCCGAAGTCGGCAACGACTCCGTTGCGTGGCTGGGAAGTGGGGGTACCGCCGGCCGGTGGCAACGGAAAGGTGACACGCAGCCGCTTGTTACCGCTAGGTACAGGCAAGTTACGAACGAGTAACGACCGATCGGTCGTTCGGCCCTGATTCGGCGTCAGTGGCGGCTGTTAGATTTCGCGCAACAAAGAGTTGAATGGGGTGGGGTTAGGGTGCAGATTTATCAAATCCTCGACAAAGTGGACTCTGGGGACATTGCGCTCCCCGAGTTCCAGCGCGGCTACGTGTGGACCCGCGACCAGGTCCGCGCCTTCTTCCACTCCATGTACCGGGCCTACCCGGTCGGCAGCTTCCTGACCTGGAGCACCAAGGCCGAGACGGCGGACACCCGGGGCGGCCCCTCGGGCAAGGACGGCACCATCCAACTGCTCCTCGACGGTCAGCAGCGGGTCACGACTCTTTACGGGGTGACGCGGGGCGAGGCGCCGAAGTTCTTCGAGGGCAAGGCCGCGGCTTTCACCGGCTTGCACTTCAACGTCCGCACAGAGGTCTTTGAGTTCTACGCGCCCGCGAAGATGAAGAACGATCCGACCTGGATCGATGTGACGGGCCTGTTCCAGGCAGGGATCGACGGCCTGTTCGGCATCGTGCAGCAGACTGGCGCGGGCCCCGAGTCCCTCGGGCTCTACCACGGCCGGCTGGTCCGAATCCTCCAGATCAAGGAACGGCAGGTCCACATCGAGGAGGTGACGGGCCCGGACAAGACCGTCGACGTCGTCGTCGAGATCTTCAACGAGGTCAACTCCGGTGGTACGAAGCTCTCCAAGGGCGATCTCGCGCTGGCAGCCCTTTGCGCGGTCTGGCCGGACGCGCGGCCGAGCATGAACGGCGCCCTGGCGCAGTGGGCGGCCGCGGGATACGACTTCAAGCTCGACTGGCTCCTGCGCAACGTCAACGCCGTCCTGAAGGGCGAGGCCCAGTTCGAGAAGCTGGCCGACGTGGGGGTTGCGGAGTTCAAGACCGGACTCAAGGCCTCGACCGAGGCGGTGTCCCACCTGCTGGACGCGCTCGGCGGGCGGCTGGGGCTCGACCACGACCGGGTGCTCAGCGGCCGCGCCGCGTTCCCCGTGATGAGCAGGCTGCTGCACCAGAACGGCGGCTGGTTCCCGGATGCGATGACGCGCGACCGGCTGTTCTACTGGTACATCCACAGCTTCTTGTGGGGCCGATACGCAGCGTCCGTCGAAACCACCCTCAACCGCGACCTCGACGCCCTGGACAGCGGTGGAGTGGACCAGCTGATCGCGGTCCTGCGGCGCAGCCGCGGCCACCTCGAGATCACCGCCGACGACTTCGACGGCTACAGCATCGGGGCGCGCTTCTACCCTCTGCTCTACATGCTTTCCCGGGTGTACGGCGCGCAGGACCTCATCAGCGCGGTACCGCTGAAGCACAACATGCTCGGCAAGATGGCCTCGCTCCAGGTACACCACATCTTCCCCAAGGCCCGGCTGAGGGACCACGGATACGGCCGGGGCCAGATCAACGCGGTCGCGAACTTCTGCTTCCTCACGCAGGACAGCAATCTGAAGATCAGCGCGAAGGACCCGGTCGAGTACCTGGAAGAGGTCGAGGCCAGGAATCCCGGCGTGCTCGCGAGCCAGTGGATTCCCCTGGACCGGGATTTGTGGAAGGTCGAGAACTACCCCGACTTCCTGAAGGCCCGCCGGGAGCTGCTGGCCGACGCCGCGAACGGGTTCCTCGGTGCGTTGCGCGACGGCCCCTCGCCCGTGGCGCTCACCGGGCCGACCACCCAGCCGCAGGGGGTGCAGGTGGCGCGGGCTGTGGAGACGGCTCCGGTGACCGGGGGTGACGACGAGGTCCCCGGCATGGACGAGCTCCTCCGGGCCGTTGCCGACGCGGGGCTCTCCATGCCGGACACGGAGGCCGAGGTGGCGGATCCGGCCACCGGTGAGGTGATCGCCATCGCGGCGGCGGTGTGGCTGCGGGGACTTCAGGAGGAGGCGGGCAGCCCTGTGGTGCTGATCTTCGAGCCTGAGCCCGAGGTGCAGGCGGCCCTGGAGGTGGGCGGGTACCGGGTGTTCCACACGGCGGACGCGTTGCGTGCGTACATCGAGAACTCCCGTGCGGGCCGCAGCGGGTAGCGAACGTGATCGTGCCCCCGGAGCCGTGGGGCTCCGGGGCACGATCAGGCGTTCGACTCCTGTGCGTATCAGTCGAAGCCGGGTACTAGCCGACGAGCTGGTCGTACGCGGGGAGGGTCAGGAAGTCCGCGTAGTCCGCGTCCAGGGAGACCTGGAGGAGGAGGTCGTGGGCCTGCTGCCACTTGCCGGAGGTGAAGGCCTCCTCGCCGACCTCGGTGCGGATGGCGGCCAGCTCCTCGGCCGCGATCTTGCGGGTCAGGTCGGCCGTGGCGGTCTCGCCGTTCTCGAAGACGACGCCCGCGTTGATCCACTGCCAGATCTGCGAGCGCGAGATCTCCGCGGTGGCCGCGTCCTCCATCAGGCCGAAGATGCCGACGGCGCCGAGGCCGCGCAGCCAGGCCTCGATGTAGCGGATGCCGACCTGGACCGCGTTGCGCAGGCCGTCGTACGTCGGCTTCGCGTCCAGGGAGTCGATCGCGATGAGCTCGCCCGGGGCCACCGACACGTCCTCGCGCAGCCGGTCCTTCTGGTTCGGCTTCTCGCCGAGCACCGCGTCGAAGGAGGCCATCGCGATCGGGACCAGGTCCGGGTGGGCGACCCAGGAGCCGTCGAAGCCGTCGCCCGCCTCGCGGTCCTTGTCGGCCCGGACCTTCTCGAACGCGATCCGGTTGACCTCGGCGTCCTTGCGGGACGGGATGAAGGCCGCCATGCCGCCGATGGCGTGCGCACCGCGCTTGTGGCAGGTGCGGACCAGCAGCTCGGTGTACGCCCGCATGAACGGGGCGGTCATCGTCACCGCGTTGCGGTCCGGGAGGACGAACTTCTCGCCGCCGTCACGGAAGTTCTTGACGATGGAGAAGAGGTAGTCCCAGCGCCCGGCGTTCAGGCCCGCCGCGTGGTCGCGCAGCTCATAGAGGATCTCCTCCATCTCGTACGCGGCGGTGATCGTCTCGATGAGGACGGTCGCACGGACGGTGCCCTGCGGGATGCCGACGTAGTCCTGGGCGAAGACGAAGATCTCGTTCCAGAGGCGGGCCTCCAGGTGCGACTCCGTCTTCGGCAGGTAGAAGTACGGGCCCTTGCCGAGGTCGATCAGGCGCTGCGCGTTGTGGAAGAAGTACAGGCCGAAGTCGACCAGGGAGCCGGAGGCCGGCGCGCCCTCGAACCGGAGGTGGCGCTCCTGGAGGTGCCAGCCGCGCGGGCGCATGACGACGGTCGCCAGCTCGGCGGCGGGCTTGAGGGCGTACGCCTTGCCGGTGCGGGCGTCGGTGAAGTCGATGCGGCGCTCGTAGGCGTCGATCAGGTTGAGCTGGCCGAGGACGACGTTCTCCCAGGTGGGAGCAGAGGCGTCCTCGAAGTCGGCGAGCCAGACCTTGGCGCCCGAGTTCAGGGCGTTGATGGTCATCTTGCGGTCCGTCGGACCGGTGATCTCCACGCGGCGGTCGTTCAGCGCGGCCGGGGCCGGGGCGACCTTCCAGTCTCCCTCGCGGACCTGTGCGGTGTCCGGGAGGAAGTCGAGGGTGGAGGTCCGGGCGATCTCGGCGCGGCGCTCGGCGCGGCGCGCGAGGAGCTCGGCGCGGCGGGGGGCGAACCGCCGGTGGAGCTCCGCCACGAAGGCGAGGGCCGCCTCGGTCAGGACCTCGTCCTGCCGGGGCAGGGGCTCGGCATCGACGATGGCCAGCGGGGACGGCGCTGGTGCGGACATATCTGTCACTCCTTCAGCGGCGGTGCCTGGCGGCCGCGGGGGAATGCTCGCGCTGGACGGCACGCAGTGTCGTCGGGTGTGGAGAGTTCCGGCATACGGTCGCGGGCGCCGAATGTGGTTCAGGGCGCTTCTGACCAGTGGATAGTAATTTCCTCATGGTGGAAGTTCAATGGTTTGTTGATGTCGAGATTCTCTGAGTCGACAGATTCCACTTCCTCGTGGCCCTCAGTGCCATCACCGTCACACCGTGCTCAGGAGAGACGGGCCAGGTCGGGCGGCGTGTCGATGTCGAAGGCCTCCGCCACGTCCGCGCACTCCACCAGGACGAGCTCCCCGGCGTGTCGCGCGAGGTGCACCCGCGCGCCCTTGTCGCCCGTCGCCGTCGACGCGATGTCCGCCCAGCGGTCCGCGCCGAACAGCACGGGGTGGCCGCGCTCCCCGTCGTACGCCGCCGCCGCCAGGCTCGCGGGAGAGCGGTACGCCTCCCGGACCCGGGCCACGGCGGCCGGGCCGATCCCGGGCTGGTCCACCAGCGAGACCAGGGCCGCGCTCGCGCCCGTACCGGCCAGCGAGGCGAGGCCGGCCCGCAGGGAGGAGCCCATCCCCTCCGCCCAGTCCGGGTTGTCCACGACCGTGCAGCCGGCCAGGTCGGCCCGCTCGCGCACCTCGCCCGCGGACGCGCCGAGCACCACGTGCACCGGGCCGCAGCCCGCCTCGCGCAGCACCCGTACGGCGTTCTCGACCAGCGGGCGGCCGCGGTGGGGGAGCAGGGCCTTGGGGCGGCCCCCGAGGCGCCGGCCGCCGCCGGCCGCCAGGAGCAGGCCCGCGATCACCGGGGGAGCGGTGCGGGCAGCGGGTTCGGTGTCGGCTGGCATGCCACCGATTCTCGCTCCTGCAGGGCCGCCCGGCGGCGCCCCGTCAGGAGGCCCAGTACGGAGGCCAGCGCGGCACCGATGCGCAGCGGCTCGGAGACCCGGTTCTCGGCGGCGGCCAGCAGGGCACGTTCGTCACGGTCGGTCAGCATCTCGGCTTCTCCTTGCCAATCGGGGGCCAATACGGCGAGTCTGGTCCTCGATTGGCCTGGCTGGCAGAGCCAATCAGGGGAGGTTGGCATGGCAAACGGGCGAGTCGTCCACACAGCGGACAGGACCATCGGCAGCCGCCAGCTCGCGGCCCTCCTCCCCGCCGAGGTCCTGGCCCGCCCCGGCTACCGTTCGCTCGCCGACGCCGTCCGCACCCTGATCCTGGACGGCCGCATCGCCCTCCACGTGCGGCTGCCCGCCGAGCGCGAGCTCGCCGAGGCCGTCGGCGCCAGCCGGGCCACCGTCACCGGCGCCTACGACCTGCTGCGCGAGAGCGGCTACGTCCGCAGCAGGCGCGGCGCCGGCACCTGGACCGAACTCCCCGACGGCCACCTCCCGGTCGGATCCCCCGCGATCGTCGGGACGGGCGCACGCGCCGACGGCGACTCCGGCGTGGACCTCGCCATCGCCGCCATGGGCGCCCCCGCGGACAGCTTCGCCGAGGCCTTCGCCTGGGCCGCGCAGAGGCTCCCCGAATTTGCCCGGACCCCCGGCTACCACCCCTACGGCCTGCCCGACCTGCGCACCGCCGTCGCCGACCGGTTCACCCGGCGCGGGCTGCCCACCCGCCCCGAGCAGATCCTGGTCACGGCCGGGGCGCAGCAGGCCCTCGCGCTGGTCGTCAGCCTGCTGTGCCGGGCCGGGGACCGGGTCGTCACCGAGAACCCGACCTACGCCAACGCCCTCGACGCCCTGCGTCACGCCCGGGTGCGCACCGGCTCCATAGCCGTCTCCGACGCGGGCTGGGACATGGAGATCGCAGAGTCCACCCTGCGCCAGACCGTGCCGCGGCTCGCGTACGTGATCCCCGACTTCCAGAACCCGACGGGCAGCCTGATGCCGCCGGAGCAGCGGCTGCGGCTGCTCGCGGCGACCCGGTCCACGGGGACCTGGCTGGTGGTCGACGAGACCATCGCCGACATCGCCCTCGACGTGCCCGCGCCCGCGCCGCTGGCCTCGCTCGCCCCGCGCGGCGGCGCCGACCACGTGATCACCATCGGCTCGCTGAGCAAGACCCACTGGGGCGGCCTGAGGGTCGGCTGGATCCGGGCCACCGCGAAGATGATCACCGAGCTGACGGCCGTACGGGTCTCGGCGGACATGACCGGCTCGGTCCTCGACCAGCTGGTCGCCCTCCCCCTGATGGACGGCCTCGACCGGTCCCTGCCCGCACGGCTCGAGGAGCTGCGCACCCAGCGCGCGGCCCTCGTACGGTCCCTCCAGCGGCACACCCCCGAATGGTCCTGGCAGCTCCCGCCGGGCGGCCTCTCCCTCTGGGTGGACCTCGGGGAGCCGGTCAGCTCCGCCCTGGCCGAGCGAGCCGCGGCGGCCGGCGTCCACATCGGCCGGGGCGCCCGCTTCGGCGTGGACCCGGGCACCTTCGAACACCGCCTCCGGATCCCGTACACCCTCCCGGCCGACCGCCTGGACGAGGGCGTACGCCGCCTCGCGAGCGCCTTCCACGACGGCGTCCCACTCCCTCCGGCGGTGGAACGGCCGCACTGGGTGGCGTAGCGGGGGCCGGTCTACGGCGTGCGGATCAGGCGGCGGGTCGCGGCGGCGGCCACCGCCGAGGTGCGGGAGTCCACGCCGAGCTTGGCGTAGATGTGCACCAGGTGGGACTTGACCGTGGCCTGACTGAGGAAGAGCTTCTTCGAGATCTGCTGGTTCGACAGCCCGTCCGCCACCAGCTGCAGCACCTCCAGCTCCCGCTTGGTCAGCGCCTCCGCCGGCGTCCGCATGCGGTCCATCAGCCGCAGCGCCACCGCCGGGGCCAGCGCCGACTGGCCCGCTGCGGCCGTGCGGACGGCCGCCGCCAGTTCCTCCGGCGGGGCGTCCTTGAGCAGGTAGCCCGAAGCACCCGCCTCCACCGCGGCCAGGATGTCCGCGTCCGTGTCGTACGTGGTCAGCACCAGCACCCGCGGGGCGCCCGGGCGGGCCGTGATCAGGGCCGTCGCCTCGGAGCCGTGCATGCCGGGCCCGAACTGGAGGTCCATCAGGACCACGTCCACCGGCTCGGCGGCCGCCAGTTCCACGGCCCGCTCGGCGGTCGCGGCCTCGGCGACGACCGCGAAGTCCGGTTCGGTGTCCAGCACCGCGCGCAGCCCGGCCCGGACCACCGGGTGGTCGTCGGCGAGCAGCAGCCGGATCGTCATCGGGACGCCTCCAGGGGCAACGGCAGGGTGACGGCCACGGCGGTGCCCTGGCCCGGATCGGACTCCACGGTGAACAGCCCGCCCAGGGTCTCGGCGCGCGAGCGCATCGCGGGCAGCCCGAAGCCGCCGTCGCCCGAGGCCGACGCGGCAGAGGAGGGGTCGAAGCCCCGCCCGTCGTCGACGATGTCCAGGGTCACCGAGGTGTCCATGAAGGTCAGGGTGATCTCGGCCCGGTCCGCCCGCGCGTGCCGCACCACATTGGCCAGCGCCGACTGGGCGATCCGCAGCAGGGCCACCTCGTACGGGGTCGGCAGTGCGCGCGGGCTGCCGCTCAGCGAGAACCGCACGCGGGGCCCCGGCGCCCCCGCGCACAGCCGTTCCAGTGCGGCGGCGAGCGACCCGTGCTCCAGGTCCGGCGGGGTGAGGGCCCGTACGAAGCGGCGCGCCTCGGCGAGGTTCTCCTGCGCGGCCTCCCGCGCCCGGGCGATGTGCCCGAGTGCCGCCGCCTGAGCTGCGGAGACCTCGGCCCCGCTGCCGGCCGTGGTGGCCCCGGCCCCGCTGCCGGCCGACGCGGTCCGGGCCCGGGCCGCTTCCGCGGCCGGCGGGGCCGGGCGCGCACCACCCGCCGGAGCCTCGGAGAGGGCCCGCTCCGCCGCCCGCAGCAGCAGCTGGATGGAGGACAGGCCCTGCGCGAGGGTGTCGTGGATCTCCCGGGCGAGCCGCTCCCGCTCGGCCATGATCCCGGCGCCCCGCTCGGCCGCGGCCAGCTCGGCCCGGGTCGCGATGAGCTCCTCGATCAGCTCCCGGCGCCGCTCGCTCTCCCGGTACAGCGCCTGGTAGCCCAGTACGGTCGCCACCGCCACGGCCCCGCCCAGCAGCGGCCCCAGGAAGGCCCCGGGGGTCACCGCGCCGCTGTGCCCGAGGAAGCCGGCGATGGCCGCGCAGGCGGTCACCGCGACGGCCGTGACGCCCCAGCGCAGCCGCAGCAGGTGCAGCTCCAGGAAGTACAGCGGGAAGGCGATCCACAGCCCCTCGGGGGAGACCACGAGCAGCGCCGCCCAGGCGGCGCCCAGCGAGGCCAGCCACACCGCCGCGGCGCGCGGCGAGCGGTGCACCGAGGGGGCCCGTACGCCGGCCGCGTACACGGCGGCCAGCAGGGCGCAGGCGGCGGTCACCCATCCGGCCCGGGGCGCTGAGTCGGCGACGGCCCGACCTGCGGCCAGTGCGAGCAGCCCGCAGAGCAGGGCGTGCAGGCACAGCCGCAGGACGCGGGAGACGGGGGTGAGGGGGCGCGGTGCGGGGGGAATCAGAACAGCCATGGCCAGACCAGCGTAATTGGGGCCGGGGCGCCCCCGGTCAACCGAAAGTTTGATGTCCGCGTGCGTCCTTCGATACCAGGAACGCTCCCGTGGCGCGATGCCCCGGGCCCACCCGGAAGACCAAGGTGGGGGACATGTTCGTCGCATGGAGAGATCTACGGTTCGCCAAGGGGCGCTTCGCCCTCATGGGCTCGGTCGTGTTGCTGATCACGCTGCTGGTCGGCCTGCTGTCCGGGCTCACTTCCGGTCTGGCCCGGGAGAACATCTCGGCCGTCACGGGTCTGCCCGCCACCCACCTGGCCTTCGCCGCCCCGTCCGGGGACCAGAAGGTGTCGTTCACCAATTCCCAGGTGCCCGAGAGCGCCTGGGAGGCCTGGCGGAAGCAGCCCGGGGTGAGCTCCGCGGAGCCGCTCGGCATCCGCACCACCAACGCCGTCTCGGGCGAGCGCACCGCCGGAGTGTCCGTCTTCGGTGTGGACCCGGCGGGCGGGCTCGCGCCGAGCGGGGCCCGGCTCGCCCAGGGGCAGGTGGTCCTCACCGAGAAGGCCGCGAAGGAGCTCGGCGGGCTCACCGCGGGCGGCAGGCTGAAGATCGGCCCGCTGGAACTGACCGTGGCCGGCGTCTCCGGCACCGCCGCCTTCAGCCACACCCCGGTCGTGTGGATGGACCTGCACGACTGGCAGCGGATCGGGAACCCCGGCACCTCCACCGCCGCCGTGGCCACCGTCGTCGCCGTCTCTGCGGACGGCGAGGCGGACCTCGCCGCCGCCGACGAGGCGGCCGGGACCAAGGCCATGACCGTGGACGAGGCGCTGAGCGCCATCGGCTCGTACACCTCCGAGAACGGCTCGCTCCAGCTGATGCGCGGCTTCCTCTTCGCCATCTCCGCGCTGGTCATAGGGGCCTTCTTCACGGTGTGGACGATCCAGCGCAGCGGGGACATCGCCGTCCTCAAGGCACTGGGTGCCTCCACCCCCTACCTGCTCAAGGACGCCCTCGGCCAGGCCGTGGTCATGCTCGCCGTCGGCACCGGGCTGGGCACCGCGCTCGCCGCCGGCTTCGGCGTGCTGATCAGCGGCGGGGACGTGCCCTTCGTCCTCGACGCCGCCACGGTGCTGGTCCCCGCCGCGGTCATGATCGTCCTCGGTGCGCTGGGCGCCGCCCTGTCCATCCGGCGGATCACCGCCGTAGACCCGCTGACCGCCCTCGGGAGCGCCCGATGACCCTCCTCGTCCACGACGTCACGCTCACCTACCCCGACGGCGACGGAAGGCTCACCGCCCTGGACGCGGTCGGCCTGGAGGTCCCCCCGGGCACCCTGACGGCCGTCATCGGGCCCTCCGGCTCGGGCAAGTCCAGCCTGCTCGCGGTGGCCGCCACCCTGGTCACCCCGGACTCCGGCCGGGTCGTGGTCGCGGGTACGGACGTCACCGGGCTCGGCGCCGCCGAGAAGGCGGCCCTGCGCCGGGAGAAGATCGGCATCGTCTTCCAGCAGCCGAACCTGCTCGCCTCGCTCACCGCCGCCGAACAGCTCCAGGTCATGGCGCACCTCTCGGGCCGCCCCGCCCGCACCGTGCGCCGCCGCGCGCTGGAGCTGCTGGACGCGGTCGGGCTGGCCGACAAGGCCGACAGGCGCCCCCACCAGCTCTCCGGCGGCCAGCGCCAGCGGATCAACATCGCCCGCGCCCTGATGAACGAGCCGGCGGTCCTGCTGGTCGACGAGCCGACCAGCGCCCTGGACCACGAGCGCGGCGCCGCCGTCCTCGACCTGCTCGTCACCCTGACCCGGGAGCGCTCCACGGCCACCGTGCTGGTCACGCACGACCACGCGCACCTCGACCGGATGGACCGCGCGGCGACGATGACGGACGGCCGCCTGACGCAGGGTGCCGAGCCGGTACCGGCCGCCTGAGACGGGTCCCGGCGCCCGGCCTCCCGAGACGGGTCCCGGCGGGCACGCGAAGGCCCCGGCTCCCCCTCGACAGGGGGGCCGGGGCCTTCGTGCGTACGGGACGCCCGCTACGCGGGGTTCTGGTTCGCCAGCGCCACCGAGAGCTCCTCGGCCACGCCCTGCAGGATCGGCACGAACGACTCGGCCACGGCCTCCGTCACGCGGCCCGCGGGGCCCGAGATGGAGATCGCCGCGGCGGTCGGCGAGTTCGGCACGGAGACCGCGAGGCAGCGGACCCCTATCTCCTGCTCGTTGTCGTCGACCGCGTAGCCGACCTTGCGGACCTGCTCCAGGGCCTCCAGGAAGCCCTCGGGCGTGGTGATGGTCTTCTCGGTCGCGGCCGGCATCCCGGTGCGCGCCAGCAGGGCCCGCACCTCCTCCGCGGGGGTGTACGCGAGGAGCGCCTTGCCCACGCCGGTGGAGTGCGGCAGCACCCGGCGGCCGACCTCGGTGAACATGCGCATGGAGTGCTTGGACGGCACCTGGGCGACGTAGACGATCTCGTCCCCGTCGAGCAGCGCCATGTTGGCCGTCTCGCCGGTCTCCTCGACCAGGCGGGCCAGGTAGGGGCGGGCCCAGGTGCCCAGCAGGCGCGACGCGGACTCGCCGAGGCGGATCAGGCGCGGCCCGAGGGAGTACCGTCGATTGGGCTGCTGGCGGACATAACCACACGCCACGAGGGTGCGCATGAGACGGTGGATCGTCGGCAGCGGCAGACCGCTGGCGGCGGACAGCTCGCTGAGACCGACTTCGCCCCCTGCGTCGGCCATGCGTTCGAGCAGATCGAAGGCGCGCTCGAGGGACTGGACGCCACCGCTGGCGGCGGTGGTCTTGGCGGAAGCGTCGGTGGTGCTGGCGCTGGACGTCGGCACGGCGCGGTCCTTTCGGTGCTGGCAGGCAAGGAAGCAGCCTACCGGTCAGTCGACGTCGGCCCTAGACCAGGGGCGATGCCGTCTCCGCCGGTCAGAGGCGGTATGTCCGGGGGCGGACGTCCTCGGGAAGTTACCTGCCCGACCCCCGGTGGTGGTAGCTACATTCTGTATAGCGAAATCCTAATTCCATTCTGTGGAAACATCCAATTGCGGGTGCTGGTGTGTCAGCGGTCCCTCCGGGCGCTCTTGACTGGTTCCCCATCGCCCCGCAGACTCCGTCAACAGAACGTTGAATTTCGCTCTGTGGAAGTAGATGGGGAGGTTCCGGTGTCCGACGTGGCTGTGGAACTGGTACTGCGCTCGACGCGCGTCATCACCCCCGAGGGGACGCGCGCCGCCTCGGTGGCCGTCGCCGGCGGGAAGATCACGGCCGTGCTGGCGCACGACGCCGAGGTACCGGCCGGAGCCCGGCTGGAGGACTTCGGCGACGACGTCCTGCTCCCCGGCCTGGTCGACACCCACGTCCACGTGAACGACCCGGGCCGCACCGAGTGGGAGGGCTTCTGGACGGCCACCCGCGCCGCCGCGGCCGGAGGCATCACCACGATCCTCGACATGCCGCTGAACTCCCTGCCGCCCACCACCACGACCGACAACCTGCGCGTCAAGCAGGAGGTCGCCCGTACCAAGGCGCACGTGGACGTCGGCTTCTGGGGCGGTGCCCTGCCGGACAACGTCAAGGACCTGCAGCCGCTGCACGACGCCGGCGTCTTCGGCTTCAAGTGCTTCCTGTCGCCCTCCGGCGTCGACGAGTTCCCCCTTCTGGACCAGGAGCAGCTGGCCACCTCGCTCGCCGAGATCACCGGCTTCGGCGGCCTGCTGATCGTGCACGCCGAGGACCCGCACCACCTCGAGTCCGCCCCGCAGAACCCGGGCCCCAAGTACGCCGACTTCCTGGCCTCGCGCCCCCAGGACGCCGAGAACACCGCGATCCAGAACCTGATCGACCAGGCGAAGCGGCTGAACGCCCGCGTGCACGTGCTGCACCTGTCCTCCGCCTCCGCGCTGCCGCTCATCGCCGCGGCCAAGGCCGAGGGCGTGCAGATCACGGTCGAGTCCTGCCCGCACTTCCTCACCCTCACGGCCGAGGAAGTCCCGGACGGCGCCACCGAGTTCAAGTGCTGCCCGCCCATCCGCGAGTCCGCCAACCAGGACGTCCTGTGGGAAGCGCTCGCCGACGGCACGATCGACTGCATCGTCTCCGACCACTCGCCCTCCACCGCGGACCTGAAGACCGGCGACTTCGCCACCGCGTGGGGCGGCATCTCCTCCCTCCAGCTGGGCCTCCCCGCGATCTGGACCGAGGCGCGCAGGCGCGGACGCACCCTCGAGGACGTCGTCCGCTGGATGTCCGCCGCCCCGGCCGCCCTCGCCGGCCTGGCCCAGAAGGGCGCGATCGAGGCCGGCCGCGACGCCGACTTCGCCGTCCTGGCCCCCGAAGAAACGTTCACCGTGGACCCGGCCGAACTCCACCACCGCAACCAGGTGACGGCGTACGCGGGCAAGACCCTGCACGGCGTCGTCAAGTCCACCTGGCTGCGCGGCACCCGGATCGCCGACCACGGTACCCCGACCGAGCCCACGGGCCTCCTCCTCGAAAGGCAGAACTGACAGTGGCGATTCCTTCCTTCACCGGTAACGCGAACCCGTACGGAGGCGGCGACCCGTACGCGGACTACCGCACCGCGGACTTCCCGTTCACCCAGTACGCGAACCTCGCCGCCCGTGAGCTGGGCGCCGGTGTCATCGCCGCCAACGACGAGTTCTTCGCCCAGCGCGAGAACCTGCTGATCGCCGAGGCCGGCCACTTCGACCCCGAGCACTTCGGCCACAAGGGCAAGATCATGGACGGCTGGGAGACCCGCCGCCGCCGCGGCATCTCCGCCGAGCAGCCCTGGCCGACCGCCGAGGACCACGACTGGGCGCTGGTGCGCCTGGGCGCCCCCGGCGTGATCCGCGGCATCGTCGTCGACACCGCCCACTTCCGCGGCAACATGCCGCAGGCCGTCTCCATCGAGGGCACCAACTGGGAGGGCGCCCTGGCGCCGACCCCGGAGGAGCTCCAGGGCGACGACGTGAAGTGGACGACCCTCGTCGAGCGCACCCCGGTCGGCGGCCACGCGGCCAACGGCTTCGAGGTCACCGTCGAGCAGCGCTTCACGCATCTGCGCGTCAACCAGCACCCCGACGGCGGCATCGCCCGCCTGCGCGTCTACGGCGAGGTCGTCCCGGACCCGAAGTGGCTCGCGGCGCTCGGCTCCTTCGACGTGGTGGCGCTGGAGAACGGCGGCTCCGTCCAGGACGCCTCCAACCGCTTCTACTCCCCGCCGACCAACACCATCAACCCGGGCCGCTCCCGCAAGATGGACGACGGCTGGGAGACCGCCCGCCGCCGTGACAACGGCAACGACTGGATCCGCTACCAGCTCGTCGCCGAGTCCGAGATCCGCGCCGTCGAGATCGACACCGCGTACCTGAAGGGCAACTCGGCCGGCTGGGCCTCGCTGTCCGTCAAGACGGGCGAGGAGGGCGAGTGGACCGAGTTCCTGCCGCGCACCCGCCTGCAGCCCGACACCAACCACCGCTTCGTGCTGGACGCCCCGGCGGTCGGCACGCACGTCCGGATCGACATCTTCCCGGACGGCGGCTTCTCCCGTCTGCGCCTCTTCGGCTCGCTGACGGAGAACGGCGCGGCCGCCCTGGCCGCCCGTCACCAGGAGCTGGGCGGCTGACGCCACCCACATCCAGCCCCGGGGGCCGACACCCCCGGGGCGCGCACGGCCCGAAGGGGCGCACCGCTCAACGGTGCGCCCCTTCGGCGTTCTTTCGTACGAACTCCGTTACGGGTGGGGCAGGATGGGCCCCGGCGGCCCGACCCGCGGGACCCCCACACCCACGGGAGGGCACGTACATGACCGAGGTCCCCGACGCACCGCGCGACCGCGAGACCCGTCGCAAGGACACGCTCGCGCGCTTCCGGAACGACAACGACGTCTGGGTGGCCACCGCCGACGCCGAGGGCGTCCCCTGCCTCGTTCCGCTCTCCTTCCGGTGGGACGGCAAGACCTTCCTGCTGTCCACCCGCGCCACCGTGCCCACCGGCCGCAACCTCGCCGCGAACGGCAGGGTGCGCCTCGCCTTCGGCCTCACCCGCGACGTGGTCCTCGCCGAGGGCGCCGCGACCACGCTGGACGTGGCGGACCTCGCCCCCGGCGAGCGGGAGGCCTTCGCTGCCCACACCGGCTTCGACCCCGGCGCCTTCGCCGTCCCGTACCCCTACTTCCGGATCGTGCCGGAGTGGATCCAGGCCTGGCGCGAGGTGAACGAGATCGCCGGCCGCGACCTGATGACGGGCGGCCGCTGGCTGCCCTGACCGGCGGTCGCGGCATGACGCACTAGGCGGCGTGCCCGCCGTCCACGGCGAACTCCGCCCCCGTCACGAAGGCGGCCTGCGACCCGGCGAGGAAGCCCACCATCGCGGCCACCTCCTGCGCGGTGCCGAACCGTCCGACGGCGGTCATCGCCGCCTGCGGGCCGGCGTACGGGCCGTCCGCCGGGTTCATGTCGGTGTCCACCGGACCGGGGTGGACGATGTTCGCGGTGATCCCGCGCTCGCCCAACTCCCGGGCGAGGGCCTTGGTCAGCCCGATCAGCGCCGCCTTGCTCATGGTGTAGAGCGTGCCGCCCGGGCCGGGCACCCGCTGGGTCATGCAGGTGCCGATGGTGATGATCCGCCCGCCGGGCCGCATGTGCCCGGCCGCCGCCTGCGCGGTGAGGAACACCCCGCGCACGTTCACGGCGAGCACCCGGTCCACGTCCTCCGCGGCCAGGGTGTCCAACGGTCCGAGCACGCCGATCCCCGCGTTGTTGACCAGTACGTCCAGCCCCCCGAGCTCCCGGACGGTCTCCTCCACCGCCGTGGCGGCGGCCGCCGGGTCCGCGGCATCGGCCCGTACGGCCACCGCGCGCCGCCCGAGCGCCTCGATCTTCCCCACTACTTCGGCCGCCGCGCGGGCGTCGCTGACGTAGGTGATCGCGACGTCGGCCCCGTCCTCGGCGAGCTTCAGGGCGCTCGCCGCCCCGATCCCGCGGCTTCCACCGGTCACCAGGGCCACTGCGTTGCCGTCCACGGTGATTCCTCTCGTCGATCCCGTTGATCCCGCTGTTTGGTTGCGAGTTCAATGAAATCTCCGGGAGGTCCGGGCCGCTGGCAGGAATCCGACCTCGCGTTTCGCGGCGCGCACCCGGCGCGCGGAGTCGACGGCGGGGAGTGCCAGCAGCGCCAGCAGTACGCAGACCCCCGGCCAGCCGGCGTGCCGGTGGACCTGCAGGCCGAGCCAGGAGCCGGCGCTGCCGCCGAGGTAACCGCAGGTCATGTAGGCGGTGTTGAGCGCGCTGCGGGAGTCGGCGCGCAGGGCGTAGAAACGGGCCTGGTTGGCGACCATGCCGCACTGCATGGCGGTGTCCAGCAGCAGCGTGCCGAGGACGAGCGCCACGAGGCCCGTGGTGCCGCCCCGGGCGCCGACGGCGAGGACGGCCGCGGCCGCGAGGGTGGCGAGGAAGCAGACGAGGTTGACCCGGTCGGGGCCGAGGCGGTCCACGAAGCGGCCGGCCATCGGGGTGCACGCCATGGTGACCACGCCGGTGAGCGCGACCAGCCCCAGGGCCTGCGGGCCGAATCCGTAGACCGGGCCGGTGAGGAGCAGCGCCAGACAGACCCACATGGCGGAGAACCCCGCGAACAGGGAGGCCTGGTACCAGCCGGAGCGGCGCAGTTCGGGCTCGGCGCGCAGCAGCCGCAGCGGCCGCAGGGGCAGCGCGCGCAGCGGTCCCCGGGGTGCGGGGGCGGCCCCGGTGGTGGCGGGCAGTGCGCGGGCCAGCACCACCGCGAGGCACAGCACCACGAGCCCGGCCACCCAGTAGGGGGCTCGCCACCCGAACCGCTCGCCGAGCGCGCCGCTGAAGGTACGGGCCAGGAGCATGCCGCCGATGGATCCGCTGAGCAGGGTCCCCATCACCGCACCGCGGCGCCCCTCCGGTACCAGGCCGACGGTCATCGGGCCGATCAGCTGGGCGGCCGTGGTGGTCACCCCGACGAGGACGCCGGCGGCGAGGAGTTGGGGCAGGCTGCGGGCCAGGGCGGCACCGAGCAGGGCCGCGCCGCTGGCCGTGAGCAGGGTGACGAGGAGGCGGCGGTACGGGAGCCGGTCGCCGAGCGGGACCAGCAGGAAGATGCCGAGGGTGTAGCCGACCTGGGTCGCGGTGACCACCCAGGCGGCCTTGTCGGGCGTGGTGCCGAGCCCGGCGGCGACGAGGGGGCTGACGGCCTGCGGGAAGTAGATGTTCCCGACGGCGACCGCGCAGGTCAGCGAGAGGACCCCGATCAACCGCCGATCGAGCCGCCCCGCCGGTGCCCCTGCGGGGGCCGCCCGGTCCGCCGGGGCCATTGGGGCTGCCTCCGTCGCCGGCGCCGCCGAGGCTGCCCGGGCTGCCGGGGCCCGTCCGGTCGGGTTCGTCGGTGCGGCCCGGCCCGTCGGTGCGGCCGGGTGTGTGGGGGCCGTCGGGGTTGCGGGCGGGCAGGGGTGCGGTGGCGTCACCGACGTGGCCGGCGTCACCGGCGTGGCCGGGGCGGCCGGGAGGGTCGGTTGTGCGGAAGTGGGCCGGTGCGGTGGTGTGGTCGGGGCCGGTCGTGCCGCAGGGGTGGTCGGTGTGGGGGTCGGGTGGTCGCCGCGGGGGCTCTGCGTCATGCCCGGCAGTCCAGCCCACCCGGCCGGCCCGGCCAATGGATGTAGCCTCGGGCTTAATGATCAGCTTCGGGCTCGACGCCGACGACCTCGCGGACACCCGCTTCGCCCTGTCCCCGCTCATGGACACCGTGCTGAGCCTCCGGGTGCTCCGCGAGCCGGGGCTGTCCGCGATCCACGCCCCCTGGCGCAGGGCGACCGTCCCGCGGATCACCGGCACGCTCGACACCGCCCTCCTCGCCTCGCTCGTCGCGCAGCACCGCACGACGCCCGACTTCCTGACCCCCCGCCCGGAGCGGTTCTCCGCGTCGTTCGCGGAGGAACTGGCCGTCGTACGCCGTACCCCGGCGGCCGTCGTCCGCCGGGACCTGCTGGACGCGCACCACCCCGACCCGCTCCCCGCCCCCCTGCACCCCGCGCTCGCCGGCGACGATGCCGCCGCCGCCCTCCGCGACAGCATCTGCGAACTGCTGCACCGCTACTGGACGCTCGCGCTCCAGCCGACCTGGCCCGCGATGCGGCTCGTCCTCGAAGCCGACATGACCTACCGGGCCCGCCGGCTCGCCGTCGGTGGCGCCCGCCGCCTCTTCGCGGACATGCACCCCAACCTCCGCTGGGACGGCGGAACCCTGCACGTCGACAACGTCCTCGGCGACTTCCACATCCCGGCCGCCGGCCGCGGACTGCTGCTCGTGCCCTCCGTCTTCGCCCACAAGCCCGCCCCGCCCGTCACCGCCGACCAGCCACCCGGCCTGGCCTATCCCAGCCGGGGCGTGGCGACCCTGTGGTCCGCGCCGACCCGACCCGACGCCACCGCCCTCCCGAGGCTCATCGGCGCCCCCAAGGCCACCCTCCTGACCCTGCTCGACGGCCCCCTGCCCACCGTCGAGATCGCCCGCCGCCTCCAGGTCACCCCCAGCGCGGTCTCCCAGCACCTGGCCGTCCTCCACGCCACAGGCCTGGTCACCCGCGCCCGCGACGCCCGCCACGTCCTCTACCGCCGCACCCCGCTCGGCGACCGCCTCCTGCACCCGGACGACCCGGCGGACGACGGTCCCTGACCCCCGCTCACCGCGCACCAGTGCGCACGGGGCGGGCCGTCAGTACCCTGACGCGATGACCGCAGCCGCACTCCTGTCCGGAGCCCTGAACGGCAGCGCCGACCCCGCACTGCTCCCGCTGCCGGAAGACGTGGCAGAGCTCCTGTCGTCCCTGGGCGCACCGCCGCGGCTGGCGGCGCACCTGCGGGCCGTCCACGACGTGGCGCACCGGCTGGCCGACTGGGTCGGACAGCACTGTCCCGCCCTGCCCTTCGACCGCGAGGCGGTGCTCTTCGGCGCGGCGACGCACGACATCGGGAAGGTCCTCCACCCGGCCGAGCTGTCGGGGCCCGGGTCGGAGCACGAGCCGGCCGGGCAGGCCCTGCTGCTCGGCCGCGGCGTCAGCCCGGAACGGGCCCGGTTCGCCGCGAGCCACGCGTCATGGGCGGAACCCGGCGTCGGCCCGGAGGACTTGCTGGTGAGCCTGGCCGACAAGATCTGGAAGAACAAGCGGGTCCCCGAGCTGGAGGACCTCGTCGTGACCCGCCTGGCCGAGGCGAGCGGCCGGGCGGCCTGGGAGGTGTTCATCGCGCTCGACGAACTCCTCACCGCCATCGGTGACGACGCCGACCGGCGCCTCGCCTTCCAGGCGTCCTTCCCGGTCCACACCTGAAGGCCGGGGCCGGTGGCCGGGTGGCAGGGGCCCTGGAGGATCAAGGCGTGCGGGTGCCCTCCCTGCGTGGCGGAGCGACGAGGACCCGGCCGGGCGGGAGTCTGAACCGGTGCAGACCGGTGCAGACCGGTGCAGGCCGGTGCACGGCGACGAACGGGCAAGGAGCGCAGAGCCATGGGCAAGCTGACCCTCACCACCTTCCTGACCCTCGACGGGGTGATGCAGGCCCCCGGCGGGCCCGAGGAGGACCGCAGCGGCGGGTTCGAGTACGGCGGGTGGCTCGTGCCGTACGCCGACGAGGGCATGGGGGAGTTCATCACCGAGGTCTTCGGCCGGACCGGGGCGTTCCTGCTCGGGCGCCGGACGTACGAGATCTTCGCGGGCTACTGGCCGCAGCACGACGACCCGGCCGACCCCGTCGCGGGCAAGCTGAACCGGCTGCCCAAGTACGTGGCCTCGACCACGCTCGAGGAGCCGGAGTGGGGACCGGCCACCGTGCTCGACGGGGAGCAGCTGCAGAGCGAGATCGTCCGGGTCAAGGACGCGCTGGACGGCGAGCTGCAGGTGCACGGCAGCGGGCAGCTCGCGCAGTGGCTGCTGGCGCGGGACCTCGTCGACGAGCTGAACCTGCTGGTCTTCCCGGTGTTCCTGGGCGGCGGGCGGCGGCTGTTCCCGACCGGCGGGCTGCCGACCGCCTTCGAGCTGACCGGGTCCAGGACCACGTCGAGCGGGACCGCCATCCACACCTACCGGCCCATCGGGCGCGCCACGTTCGGGACGTTCGCCGACTGAAGCGGCGGGCTCGCCGGGCCCACCGGGCCCACCGGGCTCAGCGGGGGTCCAGGGCCACCTGGACGACGCGGCCCTCGCGCAGGACGAGGAGGTCCGGGGACTCGTGCTCGTAGTGCCGGATCCGCCCCACCGGGCCCGGCCGGCGGATGTGCGGGGCGAGGACCAGGAGGAGGTCCTCGAGGGCGGGGAGCTCCTCCTCGTGCACCTCCTGGCGGCTGGTCAGGGCCCAGCCGGGGTGGGACGCCGGGGCGAACTCGCCGACGAGCATGCCCCCGATCCGCGCGGCCGGGCCGCGGGAGGAGAGGATCCCGCCGGGCGCGAGCTGGCGGCGGAGCTCCGCGAGCACGGCGTCCGGGGTGGATTCGAGCAGGTCGAACGCCAGGTCCAGGGCGTAGAGGTCGGCCATACGGCGATGCTACGGGGCCGGTCTGACAGGTAGGGAAATCGTTAGACCGGCATGATCGCCTCCGGTACGGTGACCCCGCACCGTGCGAGCCGCCGAAGTCTCCACTTCGTCAGAGCCGTTGGAGAGCTTCGATGACCGTGATCTCGCCCGCCCTCGCCACCGCCCCCCGCCGGGCCTGGCTCGCCGACCTGCCCGTACTGGCCGTCGCCGTCGTGTGGGGAGGCAGCTACCTCGCCGCCAAGGGCATCACCACGGCCCACACCGTGATCGCCGTGCTCGTCCTCCGCTTCGCGCTCGTGCTGCCCGTGCTGGTCGTCGCGGGGTGGGCGCGGCTGCGGGAGCTGAGCGCCGCCCAGCTGCGCGGCGCCGGCGGACTGGGACTCGTACTCGGCGGGATCTTCCTGCTGGAGACCTACGGGGTCGTCCACACGTCCGCGACCAACGCCGGGCTGATCATCAGCCTGACCATGATCTTCACGCCGCTGGCCGAGGCCCTCGTCAAGCGGCAGAAGCCCTCCCCCGGTTTCCTCGGAGCCGCCGCGGTCTCCGTCACGGGGGTCCTGCTGCTGACGCAGGGCGCCGGGTTCACCGCGCCCAGCCCCGGTGACCTGCTCATCCTCGGCGCCGCCCTCGCCCGGACCCTGCACGTCCTGCTCATGGCCCGGGTCCGGGCGGTGCAGGACGCGGACTCGCTGTCCCTGACCACCGTGCAGCTCGGCGGAGCCGTCGTGGTGTTCGCGCTGCTGGCGGCCGTGCCGGGGACGGGGGAGAGCCCCTGGGCCACCGCCGCCGGCTTCGGGGCGGCCGAATGGGCCGGGCTGGCGTTCCTCTCCCTCTTCTGCACGCTCTTCGCCTTCTTCGTGCAGATGTGGGCCGTACGCCGCACCTCGCCCTCGCGCGTCAGCCTGCTGCTCGGCACCGAGCCCCTGTGGGCGGCCGCCGCCGGCATCGCCATCGGCGGCGAACACCTCGCCCCCCTCGGCTTCGCGGGCGCGGCCCTCGTGCTCGCCGGCACGGCCTGGGGACGGCGCGCCGCCTCCTGAGCGGGAGGAGTGGCCAAAAAACGCTGCATCCGGGGGCGAACCGCCACCGTACTGTGGGCCAATGCCAGTCGTGGACATCAGCGCGAACGCCGCGGACTTCACCGCCGACCCCCACTCGTTCTACGCACGATTACGCGAGACCGGACCGGTCCACCGGGTCACCGCCCAGGCCGGTGAGTACGACCCCACCTATCTCGTCGTCGGCCACGCCGAGGCCCGCCAGGCACTGAACCATCCCGGCCTGGCCAAGGACTGGCGCGATTCCGGCCACTTCCCGGACACCCTGGCCGCGGCCAGCAACGCGAACATGCTGGAATCCGACCCGCCCCGGCACACCCGGCTGCGCCGCCTGGTCGCGCGGGAGTTCACCACCCGCCGCGTCGAGGCCCTGCGCCCCCGGGTCCAGCAGATCACCGACGAACTCCTCGACGCGATGGCCGCCCGCCGCGAACGCACCGCCGACCTGGTGAAGGCCCTCGCCTTCCCGCTGCCGATGACCGTGATCTGCGAGCTGCTCGGCGTCCCCGGCCTGGACCGCTACCGCTTCAGCTCCTGGTCCCGCGAGATCGTGGCCCCGGGCGCCGGCAGCCCCGACGGCGCCGCGCACCGGCAGCTGAGCGGCTACCTCGCGGACCTCGTCGAGGCCAAGGCGAAGGATCCGGGCGAGGACCTGCTCAGCGCCCTGATCCGCACCCGGGGGGACGCCGATGACGCACTCTCCCCCGACGAGGTGATCGGGATGGCCTTCCTGCTGCTCGTCGCGGGCCACGAGACCACCGTGAACCTGATCGGCAACGGCGTACGCGCCCTGCTGGCCCACCCCGCCCAGCTCGCCGACCTGCGCGCCGACTACGACGGGCTCCTCGACGGCGCCGTCGAGGAGATGCTCCGCTACGAGGGCCCCGTCCAGAACGCCACCTACCGCTACGCCCGCGAGGACGTCGACCTCGGCTCCGCCGTCATCCCGGCCGGGGCCACCGTCCTCGTCTCGCTGGCCTCCGCGGACCGCGACCCGGGGAAGTACGAGGCCCCCGACACGTTCGACATCCGGCGCGCCCCGCAGGGCCACCTGGCCTTCGGGCACGGCCCGCACTTCTGCATCGGCGCCCCGCTGGCCCGGATGGAGGGCCGCATCGCGATCCGGGGGCTGCTGGAGCGCTTCCCGGAGCTGGCGCAGGATCCGGCCGGCGGACCGCCGGCGTGGCAGCGGGGCAGTCTGATGCGGGGCGTGACCAGGCTCCCCGTGCGCTGGTAGGCGCTCGGCATGGTCACACGTTCACAGATCCGGGAGCTCCTCCAGCCGCACCCGGCGCCGCTCCCGCCGCGAGAGCTCGCACGCCTCCGCGACCCGGAGCGCGGCGAGCGCCTCGCGGCCGTCGCACGGATTGGCGCCCTCGCCCCGCACCAGGTGCACGAAGGCCGCCAGCTCCGCCTCGTACGCGGGGGCGAACCGCTCCAGGAAGCCCGTCCACGGCTTGCTCGCCGGGGGCGGACCGTGCGGTTCCGTCGAGGCGATCGGCGTACGGTCGTCCAGCCCGGCGGAGACCTGGTCCAGCTCCCCGGCCAGCTCCATCCGGACGTCGTAGCCGGCGCCGTTGCACCGCGTACCGGTCGAGGTGACGAGTGCCCCGTCGTCCAGGGTGAGGACGGCCGCCGCGGTGTCGATGTCCCCGGTCTCCCGGAATCTGGGCGGCCCCGCGTCCGAGCCGGCCGCGTACACCTCGGCCACCTCGCGCCCGGTCACCCAGCGCACCATGTCGAAGTCGTGCACGAGGCAGTCCCGGTACAGCCCGCCGGAGGTCGCCAGGTACTCGGCCCCCGGCGGCGCGGGATCGGCCGTCATCGTCCGTACGGTGTGCAGCCGGCCCAGAGCACCCGAACGGACCAGCTCCCGCGCCGTGCGGTAGCCCGCGTCGAAGCGGCGCATGAACCCCACCTGGAGCACGCCGCCTGCGGCCGCCACCTCGCGCAGCGCCGCCAGGGTCCGGGCCAGGTCCGGGGCCAGCGGCTTCTCGCAGAACACCGGCAGCCCGCCGCGCACCGCCCGTACGACGAGCTCCGCGTGCGCGTCGGTCGACGAGGCCACCACCACCGCGTCCACGCCCCAGGTGAAGACCTGTTCCACGGAGGGCGCGGCGGTGGCCCCGAGCCGGTCGGCGAGGCGCGCCGCCCGCGCGGGATCGGCGTCCGCGAGCAGGAGCGAGCCCGCCTCCGGGTGGCGGGCCAGCGCCGCCGCGTGGAAGGAGCCGATCCGGCCCGTTCCGATGAGCCCGATGCGCATGAACTCAACGTGACCCCGTACGGGGGACCTGTCAATCTGCCCGGGCATGCCCCGATGGGCCCGCATGGTCCACTGTGGCGGATACTGAGCGGCTGGAACCGGAATGACCGAATGATGACGGACGAGACGGACGAGGGAAGGGCGCGGCGACGTGGCTAGGGTTGGGACAGGGGCGCGCGTCGTGGGCGCGGTGCTCGCGGCGGTACTGGGAGCCTCGCTCGCGGGCTGCAGCAGTACGGGCGGCAAGCGCGCCGAGGAGCGCGCGAAGGCCGCCGAGGCGGGCCGGCCCGCCGTGTCCACCCCGCGCTGGACCTTCGCGATGGTCACCCACGCGGGCGACGGGGACACCTTCTGGGACATCGTCCAGAAGGGCGCCAAGGAGGCGGCGGCGAAGGACAACATCAACTTCGTCTACGCCCACGACGACCAGGCCCAGCAGCAGGCGCAGTTCGTGCAGAACGCCATCGACCAGAAGGTCGACGGCATCGTTGTCAGCCTCGCCAAGCCCGAGGCGCTCAAGGACGTCGTCGCGAAGGCCGTCAAGGCCGGCATCCCGGTGATCACGGTCAACTCCGGATCCGCCCAGTCCGCCGAGTACGGCGCGCTGACCCACATCGGCCAGGACGAGACGATCGCGGGCGAGGCCGTCGGCACCGAGCTGGGCAAGCGCGGCCGCAAGAAGGCGGTCTGCGTCCTGCACGAGCAGGGCAACGTGGGCCACGAGCAGCGGTGCGCCGGGGTCAAGAAGACGTTCGAGGGAACGACGGAGAACCTCTACGTCGAGGGCACCAACATGCCCTCCGTGCAGTCGGCCATCCAGGCCAAGCTCCAGGCGGACCCGTCCGTCGACGCCGTGGTCACCCTCGGCGCGCCCTTCGCCGCCACCGCGATCAAGGCCAAGGAAGCGGCCGCGAGCAAGGCCGAGGTGGACACCTTCGACCTGAACATCGCCGTCGCCCGCGACCTGGAGTCCGGCGCCCTCGGCTTCGCCGTCGACCAGCAGCCCTACCTCCAGGGCTACGAGGCCATCGACCTGCTCTGGCTCTACCGCTACAACGCGAACGTGCTCGGCGGCGGCCGCCCCGTCCTCACCGGACCG
Source organism: Streptomyces sp. NPDC085524 (assembly GCF_044541755.1). Classification (NCBI taxonomy): domain Bacteria; kingdom Bacillati; phylum Actinomycetota; class Actinomycetes; order Kitasatosporales; family Streptomycetaceae; genus Streptomyces; species Streptomyces sp. NPDC085524. Next base: position 163,050 of record NZ_JBITTH010000015.1, on the reverse strand, counting down.
CAGATCGTCACCGCAGCCGACGCCACCCGGCTGGACGACTACATCAAGCGGGGCAGGCGATGAGCGCCACCGCCACCGCGGACGAACGGCTCGCGCCGGCCTCCCTGATCCGCAAGCTGCTGGGGCGTCCCGAGTTCGGCGCGGTCGTCGGCGCCGCCGCCGTCTTCGTCTTCTTCTCCTTCGCGGCCCCCACGTTCCTGCAGGCCTCCAGCCTGAGCACGATCCTGTACTCGGCCTCCACCATCGGGATCATGGCCTGCCCCGTGGCCCTGCTGATGATCGGCGGCGAGTTCGACCTCTCCGCCGGTGTCATGGTCACGACCTCGGCCCTGGTCAGCTCGATGTTCAGCTACCAGATGACCGCCAACGTCTGGGTCGGCGTCCTGGTGTCCCTCGTCGTCACCCTGGCCATCGGGTTCTTCAACGGCTTCATGCTGACCCGCACCGAACTGCCCAGCTTCATCATCACGCTCGGCACCTTCCTGATGCTGACCGGCCTGAACCTCGGCTTCACCAAGCTGATCAGCGGCTCCGTCTCCACCAAGAGCATCGCCGACATGGAGGGCTTCTCCTCGGCCCGTGCACTCTTCGCCTCGCAGTGGACGATCGGCTCCGTCACCCTCAAGGTCACCATCCTGTGGTGGCTGGTCCTGGTCGCCGTGGCCACCTGGATCCTGCTGCGCGCCCGAGCCGGGAACTGGATCTTCGCGGTGGGCGGCGGGGCGGACGCGGCCCGCGCCACCGGCGTCCCGGTGGTGAAGACCCGTATCGGGCTCTACATGGGCGTGGCCCTGTGCGCCTGGATCTCCGGCCAGCACATCCTCTTCTCGTACGACGTGGTCCAGTCGGGCGAGGGCGTCGGCAACGAGTTCCTCTACATCATCGCGGCGGTCATCGGCGGCTGTCTGATGACCGGCGGATACGGCTCCGCCATCGGCTCGGCGGTCGGCGCGTTCATCTTCGGCATGACCAGCAACGGCATCGTCTACGCCCAGTGGAACCCGGACTGGTTCAAATTCTTCCTCGGCGCGATGCTCCTGCTCGCGACGCTGCTCAACGCATGGGTCCGCAAGCGGGCGGAGGCAAAGTGAGCACCGCACTGGTGAAGCTGACCGACGTCAGCAAGTACTACGGCAACATCCGCGCACTCCAGGGGGTCTCCCTGGAGGTCTCGGCGGGCGAGATCACCTGCGTGCTGGGTGACAACGGCGCCGGCAAGTCCACCCTCATCAAGATCATCGCGGGGCTGCACCAGCACGACGCCGGCACCTTCGAGATCGAGGGCGAGGAGACCGTGCTCGCCAACCCGCGCGCCGCCCTCGACCGCGGCATCGCCACCGTCTACCAGGACCTCGCCGTGGTCCCGCTCATGCCGGTCTGGCGCAACTTCTTCCTCGGCTCCGAGCCCACCACGGGCCGCGGGCTGCTCCGCCGCCTCGACGTGCGGCACATGCGGGAGACCACCCGGGCCGAGCTGCTGCGCATGGGCATCGACCTGCGCGACGTCGACCAGCCCATCGGGACCCTGTCCGGCGGCGAGCGGCAGTGCGTGGCCATCGCCCGCGCCGTCCACTTCGGCGCGAAGGTCCTCGTACTCGACGAGCCCACCGCCGCCCTCGGCGTCAAGCAGTCCGGAGTGGTCCTCAAGTACGTCGCCGCCGCGCGTGACGCGGGTCTCGGCGTGGTCCTGATCACCCACAACCCGCACCACGCGCACCTGGTCGGAGACCGCTTCGTCCTGCTCAAACGCGGCACCATGGCGGGCAGCCACACCCGCGACTCGATCACCCTCGACGAGCTCACCCGGCAGATGGCGGGCGGCTCCGAGCTCGACGAACTGAGCCACGAACTGGAGCGAGTGGCAGAATCGGGCCAGGGCCCCGATGCAGGCGGGCGCGCGCCCCGCGGCGACGACGCCGGGCGGGGCACGGCATGAGCAGCAGGGCCCGGCGGGGCACGGCACGAGCACAAGGGACGACGGCACACCGATGAGCAGCACCTACCGGGGGTTCACGCCGCCGCGCCGCGGTTCGGCGCGGGGCGCTGTGCTGCGCACGGTCGGCACGCGCGAGCGCCGGTCGCACCTGACCGCCCCGCGCGTCCCGACCGTCGGCATCGACATCGGCGGCACCAAGGTGATGGCCGGCGTCGTCGACGCCGACGGGGTCATCCTGGAGAAGATCCGCACCGAGACCCCCGACAAGTCCAAGAGCCCCAAGGTCGTCGAGGACACCATCGTCGAACTGGTCCTGGACCTCTCCGACCGGCACGACGTGCACGCGGTGGGCATCGGCGCGGCCGGCTGGGTCGACGCCGACCGCTCCCGGGTGCTGTTCGCCCCCCACCTGGCCTGGCGCGACGAGCCGCTGCGCGACGCGCTCCAGTCCCGGCTCGCGGTCCCCGTCATGGTCGACAACGACGCCAACACCGCCGCCTGGGCGGAATGGCGCTTCGGCGCCGGCCGCGGCGAGGACCACCTCGTCATGATCACGCTCGGCACCGGCATCGGCGGGGCCATCCTCGAAGGCGGCCAGGTCAAGCGCGGCCGCTACGGGGTCGCCGGCGAATTCGGCCACATGCAGGTCGTCCCCGGCGGGCACCGCTGCCCCTGCGGCAACCGCGGCTGCTGGGAGCAGTACAGCTCGGGCAACGCCCTGGTCCGCGAGGCCCGTGAGCTGGCCGCCGCCGACTCCCCGGTCGCGTACAACATCATCGCCAGGGTCGGCGGGAACGTTTCGGAGATCACCGGGCCGCTCATCACCGAGCTGGCCCGCGAGGGCGACGCCATGTGCGTCGAGCTGCTCCAGGACATCGGCCAGTGGCTCGGCGTCGGCATCGCCAACCTCGCCGCCGCCCTCGACCCCTCCTGCTTCGTCATCGGCGGCGGCGTCAGCGCCGCCGACGACCTGCTCATCGGACCCGCCCGGGACGCCTTCCGCCGCCACCTCACCGGCCGCGGCTACCGCCCCGAGGCCCGCATCGCCAAGGCCCAGCTCGGCCCCGAGGCCGGCATGGTCGGCGCGGCCGACCTGGCCCGGCTCGTCGCACGCCGCTTCCGCCGCGCCACCCGCCGCAGGGTCGAGCGCTACGAACGGTACGAGCGCTACGCGCAGCAGCTCGGCCGCCGCGACACCCGGGCGCCCGACACCGCGGAGCCCGAGACCCGGGCCCCCGAGACCCCCGGCCCTGTGACCCCCGGCCCCGTGACGCCCGGCCCCGAGATCCCCGGCCCCAAGAACCTGGACGACCAGCAGTGAACCCGCCCACCCTGCCCCGCCAGGCCCCGCCCCCCGACGGCGACGCCACCCCGCTCCCGGCCGAGGACCGCAAGCACGTGGTCAAGCGCCGCTGGATCACCGCGGTCATCATCCTGCTGCTGATCGGCGTCCCCGCCGGCTACCTGGCGATCTCCACCCAGCAGAGCCGCGAGAGCGGCCGCGACAAGGCCGCCAGGATCGGCGCCTCCAAGGTCCGGCCGGGCTGGCCTTCCAAGGTGCAGCGCAGCATCTACGAGGTCCCCATCCCCCCGAAGGCCTGGCGGGTCGGCTTCCTCGAGACCAACAACTGGCACACCAGCCGGCTGTTCACGGCCTTCTCGGTGACCCCCGCGGACCTGGACGCCTTCCTCGCCTCCGTCGGCACCAGCCGCGACGCCCTGGCCCAGGGGGAGATCGCGATCTCCCCGCACGACTCCGAGGTCGCGGGCTGGAGCTGGAGCCCGAAGTCGAGCTGGTACGGCATCACCCTGGAACAGCCGGAGCCGCGCCCCACCCGGGACATCACGGTCGACCTGACCAACCCGGAGATCCCCAAGGTCTACGTCGTCTCCACTGCGGTTCCGTAGCCTGGGATCATGAAGCTCACCAAGCGGCTGCATTCCTGCGTCCAGCTCGAGAAGGACGGGCGCGTGCTCGTCATCGACCCGGGCGTCTTCAGCGAATCCGATGCCGGTCTCGGGGCGGACGCCCTGCTGGTCACGCACGAACACCCCGACCACTTCGACGAGGGCCGGCTGCGGGCCGCGCTCGACGCCAATCCGGCGGCCGAGCTGTGGACCCTGCGCAGCGTCGCCGACAGGATCGCCCCCGCCTACCCGGGCCGGGTGCACACCGTGGGACACGGGGACGCCTTCACCGCCGCCGGGTTCGACGTGCAGGTGCACGGCGAGCTGCACGCCGTGATCCACCCCGACATGCCCCGGGTCACCAATGTCGGGTACCTCGTGGAGGGTTCCCTCTTCCACCCCGGGGACGCGCTGACGGTGCCCGACGCCCCCGTCGACACCCTGATGCTCCCGGTGCACGCCCCCTGGAACAAGGTCGGCGAGGTGATCGACTACCTCCGCGAGGTCAAGCCGCGCCGGGCCATCGACATCCACGACGCCTACCTCGCCGACATCGCCCGGCCGATCTACGACTACGCCCTGGACACCCTGGGCGGCACGGACCACGGCCGACTCACCGCCGGGGACACCGCCGACCTGTGATGTCGGTGCCGGGCGGTAGGTTGAACGCATGCGTATCGCCACGTTCAACGTCAACTCCATCACCGCCCGGCTGCCGCGCCTGCTGGCCTGGCTGGAGAGCTCCGGCACGGATGTCCTGTGCATCCAGGAGACCAAGTGCTCCGCGGAGCAGTTCCCGTACGACGCGCTGCGCGAGCTGGGCTACGAGGCAGCCGTCAACGCCACCGGCCGGTGGAACGGCGTGGCCCTGCTCTCCAAGGTCGGCCTGGAGGACGTGGTCACCGGCCTGCCCGGCGGCCCCCTCTACGAGGAGGTCGACGAGCCCCGCGCCATCTCCGCCACCTGCGGCGGAGTCCGCGTCTGGTCGGTCTACGTGCCCAACGGCCGCGAGGTCGAGCACGACCACTACGGCTACAAGCTGGACTGGTTCCGCGCCCTGACCACGGCCGTCGCCGAAGACGCGGCCGGGTCCCGCCCCTTCGCGGTGCTCGGCGACTTCAACGTGGCCCCGACCGACGAGGACGTCTACGACCCGGCCGTCTTCGAGGGCCTCACGCACGTGACCCCCGCCGAGCGGGCCGCCCTGGAGGCGCTGCGCGCGGCCGGGCTCTCCGACGTCTTCCCGCGCGCGCTCAAGTACGACCGCCCGTACACCTTCTGGGACTACCGGATGCTGGCCTTCCCCAAGAACAAGGGCATGCGCATCGACCTGGTGTACGGCAACGAGGCCTTCACCAAGGCCGTCAAGGACGCCTACGTGGACCGCGAGGAACGCAAGGGCAAGGGCGCCTCCGACCACGCCCCGGTCGTCGTCGACCTGGACGTCTAGGCCGTCTCGGGCCCGGCCTCCAGAACCGCACCGTCCGATCCAGGCGCGCCCTGTGGCCAGCGGCGGATCCTGGTGCCACGCTGGGCGGTATGAACATCCCTTTCCTGGGCAACTGGCTGAACCGACACGAAACGGAACAGGGCGCGGGACTTGCCGCCGCCTTCGCGGACGACCCCGAGGGCGTGGCCGAGTTGTTCTCGGAGTGCGAGATGCTGCGCGTCCAGGCGAGGGCTGCCGGGCTCGAACTCGACGAGAGCGTGGCCTCGTTGGAAGCCCTCGACCAGCTGATGCCCCGCTGGCGGCGCGATCCCGAGATCGTGCCGTGGCTCGGCAACGACGCCGGCTTCTACCTCGGCACCGTGATCATCCGCACCATTCCCGGGGCGGGCTGGGAGGTCTGGCCGAGCGGCCAGCCGGTGATCCGGCTGGCCTCGGGCCGGGAGCTGAACGTGATCGAGTCGGGGGTCGCCTGGGCGATGACCGGTTCCCCCGAGCTCAGCCAGGCCTACGCCGAGGCTTCGGAGGGGTGACCGGCATGGCCGTCGATCCGCTGATCGAGCTGCGGGGAGTCAACAAGCACTTCGGGGACCTGCACGTGCTCCGGGACATCGACCTCGCCGTCGGCCGCGGCGAGGTGGTGGTGGTCATCGGCCCCTCCGGTTCCGGGAAGTCGACCCTGTGCCGGGTGATCAACCGGCTGGAGAGCATCGAATCGGGCACGATCACGCTCGACGGGGAGCCGCTGCCCGAGGAGGGCAAGGAGCTGGCCCGGCTGCGCGCCGAGGTGGGGATGGTCTTCCAGTCCTTCAACCTCTTCGCGCACAAGACCGTCCTGGCCAACGTCTCGCTCGCGCAGGTCAAGGTCCGGGGGCGCAAACGGGCGGAGGCCGACAAGCGGTCCATGGAGCTCCTGGACCGGGTCGGCCTGGCCGACCAGGCCCCGAAGTTCCCGGCCCAGCTCTCCGGCGGCCAGCAGCAGCGCGTGGCCATCGCCCGGGCCCTCGCGATGAACCCCAAGGCCCTGCTCTTCGACGAGCCCACCTCCGCCCTGGACCCGGAGATGATCAACGAGGTGCTGGAGGTCATGCGGCAGCTCGCCCAGGAGGGCATGACCATGGTCGTGGTCACCCACGAGATGGGCTTCGCCCGGTCCGCCGCCAACCGCGTCGTCTTCATGGCCGACGGGCAGATCGTCGAGGACCGCACCCCGGAGCAGTTCTTCACCGCCCCCGAGAGCGACCGGGCCAAGGACTTCCTCTCGAAGATCCTCAAGCACTGAGGAGCCCCGGGGACGGGCCAGTACGGCTGCCACGGCTGCCACGCAGCCGAGGCGGTTCCCGGGGTCCGGCGTCAGCCGTTCTGCGGCGCTCCCGACAGGGCGCTCTTCGCCTTCCACTGGTCCCAGGACAGGTTCCACTCGCCGTAGCCGTTGCCGAGGTCGGCATTGCCCTTGGAGCCGTCGCCGACGACCTCGAAGGGGTCGCCGGCCTGGGTCTCGGCGTAGAAGGACGCGGCGTTGGCGTCGCTCATGCCCACGCATCCGGAACTGGCGTTGGCGCGGCCGAAGTTCCCCGAGTTCCAGGGGGCGGCGTGTGCGTACATGCCCGACCAGGTGAGCCGCATCGAGTAGTCGACCATCTTGTCGTAGGCGTTGCCCAGGCCCACCGTCTCGGAGTTCATCCGGATGGTGCCCTCCTTCGCCATCACCACCATCTTCCCGGACCAGGAGGCCTTCTGGCCGCCCGGCGTACCGGCCGAGATCGGGATCGTCCTCGCCGTCTGGCCGTCCTCGGTCACCGTCAGCTTCTTGGTGTCGAGGCTGACCTCGATCCGGCGGTCCTTGCCTATCTTGAACTCGGTGTTGTAGTCCCGGGCGAACAAGCCGCCGCCCTTGCCGGAGTCGACGCCGTTCAGGTTCATGTCGACCTTCACGTCGGTGCCGGACTTCCAGTAGTCCTTCGGCCGCCAGTCGACGCGGTCCTTGCCGGAGTAGTCCTTGATCCAGCCCCACGACCCCTCGGTGCTGTTCGAGGTGGTGACCTTCAGCTGCTTCTCCACCTCGGCCTTGTTGGCGACCGGGTTGTCGAAGACGAGCGAGACGGGCATGGCCACGCCGACCGTGCTGCCCTTCGATATGTTGATCGAGACCTTGTTGACCTTGTCGGCCGCACCGGTCTTGAACTGGGCCGTGGCGTTCTGGCTGTCGCTGTTCGTCGCCTCGACCTTGTAGTCGGTGCCCGGCGAGGCGTTGCGCTCGGAGGTCCACGTCTTGCCGTCGGCGGCTATCTGGCCCGCCAGCTCGCCGCCCTTGGCGTCGGTCACCTTCACCTGCGCGAGCTTGCCGTCGGCGATGGTCACCTTCACCGGCTCACCCGCCTTGACCTGATCGCCCGTGAGGTTCACCCATATCGCCATCGGCGCCTTCTGCTTGACCTCGGCATTGGCTTTCGCCGTACCCCCGCCCCCGTTTCCGCTCCCGCCCGAACAGGCGGTCAGTGCGGCGGCCAGGACTGCGGTGCCCGTCATTACGGCGTGACGAGTGCGTATACGGATCAACGAAAACCCCTCCGAAGTGTGAACGTCCGCAAAGTAAGAGCGCACGAAGCGACTTTAGGTTGCCGAACTCCGGGAAAAGTTCGGTACCGCCGCTGTGACATCGACCGCAGCAGAACGGTCATCGTCCGGTCACAATCGCCGCGCACTTCGGTCATGCGCGCCTGTGAGAGTCCTGTGAGTCATCGAACCCGGCGAACAGGAAGGCCGTCAGCCGTGTGTGCACTGCTCGTGACCCCCACTCAGCACGACGAGGACCAGGAGCTCCGGGTGCGCGCCCTGTCCGTCGCCGAGTACCAGGACTTCCTTGCGCAGCATGGGCGGGCCAGCTTCCTCCAGTACCCGTCATGGGCGGAAGTGAAGGACCTCTGGCGCTCGGAAAGGGTCGGATGGCACGACCCGGACGGCCGGATCCAAGGTGCCGGACTCGTTCTCTACCGCCAATTTCCCGGCACTCGCAAATACTTCGCCTACCTCCCCGAAGGCCCCGTCGCCGACTGGTCCGACCCCCACATCGACCGCTGGCTGACCCCGCTCATGCGCCACCTGAAGGCCGCCGGGGCCTTTGCCGTCCGTATCGGCCCCACCCCCGCCTACCGCCGCTGGGACGCCGCCACCGTCAAGTCCGCCACCGGACCGGGCCGGCAGCTGTCCGACGTCCTCGCCACCGAGGTGGACCCGGTCGGCGCCGCCCTCGCCGACCGGCTGCGCACCCGGGGCTGGAAGCGGTGCGGCGGCGAGGACGACGGCGACGCCCAGCCCCGCCACGTCTTCCGCGTGCCGCTCGCGGGCCGCTCCCTCGACGAGCTGTGGTCGGGCCTGAACCAGGAATGGCGGCGCAACGTGCGCAAGGCCGGCAAGGCGGGCGTGGAGACGGTCGTCGGCACCGCGGAGGACCTGCCCGAGTTCTACCGGCTGCTGCGGATAACCGAGGAGCGCGACGGGTTCCGCCTCGGCCGCTCCCTCGAGTACTACCAGCGCCAGTACGAGGCCCTCAACGCCGAGGAGCCCGGCCGCATGCGCCTCTACCTCGGCGTGTACCAGGGCGAGATCCTCGCCGCCCACACGATGATCGTGGCCGGGCGCCGGGTCTGGTACCAGACCGGGGCCTCCGCCGACCACCGCCGCGAGGTGCGGCCCAGCAACGCCCTGCAGTGGCGCATGATGTGCGACGCCCATGCACTCGGGGCGGAGGAGTACGACATGCGCGGGGTACCCTCCACCCTTGACCCCGACGAACGTGCTTTCGGGCTGCTGCGCTGGAAGCTCGGCACCGGCGGGCAGGTCGTCGAGACGCTCGGCGAGTGGGAGACCCCGATGGACGGATACGCCAACACGGCGCTCTACAAGGCCTTCCAGGCCTACCTGGCCCGCCGGTGAACCAGGGCACGACGGCAGCGGCGGCGACCACGGCCGCCGGGGACACGGGCACGGCGCCGGCGACGGGTCACCCGCCGGCCGCGGCCGGCGCGGACGCCCCGCCCCCCGCGGCCGGCGCGGACGCGGCCGGGCACGTGAGCGGGTCCGGTTCCGGCGGAGCCGCCCCCGCGCCGCAGAAGAGCTCGGTGCTGCGCAGCGGCGCCGTCATGGCCGCCGGTTCGATCGTCTCCCGCGCCACCGGGTTCGTCCGCTCCGCCGTCGTCGTCGCCGCACTCGGCACCGGACTGCTCGGAGACGGCTACGCGGTCGCCAACACGGTCCCCAACATCCTCTACATCCTGCTCATCGGCGGCGCCCTCAACGCGGTGTTCGTCCCCGAGCTGGTCCGCGCCGCCAAGGAGCACGCGGACGGCGGCGCCGCCTACACCGACCGGCTGCTCACGGCGTGCACGGCCGCGCTGCTCGTCCTCACCGCCGCCGCCGTGCTCGCCGCACCGCTGATCGTCTCCGCGTACACCGGCTACAGCGGCGGCCAGGAGTCCACCACCGTCGCCCTGGCCCGCTACTGCCTCCCGCAGATCCTCTTCTACGGGCTGTTCACCCTGCTCGGGCAGGTGCTGAACGCACGCGGCCGCTTCGGCGCGATGATGTGGACCCCGGTCCTCAACAACCTCGTCGTCATCGGCGTCTTCGGGCTCTTCCTGTACCTCGCCCACGACGCGGCGGACGGCCTGACGGCCTCGGAGACCCGCCTGCTGGGCCTCGGCACCACCGCCGGGATCGTCGTCCAGGCCCTCGCCCTCGTCCCCTCGCTGCGCGCCGCCCGCTTCCGCTGGCGCCCGCGCTTCGACTGGCGCGGCAGCGGCCTCACGCGCCCCCTGCGCAACGCGGGCTGGCTCGTCCTGCTCGTCCTGACCAACCAGCTCGCCTACTGGGTGGTGACCCGGCTGTCCACCGCCACCGGACAGCAGGCCGCCGACGCGGGCCTCGCCGCAGGCGCCGGCTACACCGCCTACAGCAACGCCTACCTGCTGTGGATGGTCCCGCAGGGCATCGTCACCGTCTCCCTGGTCACCGCCCTCATGCCCCGCATGAGCGCCGCCGCCACCGACGGAGACCTCGCCCGCGTCCGCGCGGACGTCTCCTACGCGCTGCGCTCCAGCGCGGCCCTCGTCGTCCCGGCCGCCGCGCTCTTCACGGCCCTCGCGCCCTGGGTGATCGGCAGCGTCTTCGAGTACGGGCGCACCGGCGCGGCCGACGTCGCCGTCATGGCGGGCATGCTGGCGGCCTTCGCGCCGGGCCTCGTCGCCTACTCCGCGCAGTACGTGCTCTCCCGCGGCTTCTACGCCCTGTCCGACACCCGGACGCCCTTCTTCCTCAACCTGGTCATCGCCGCCCTGAACGCCGGACTCTCGGCGGCCGCCTACCTGCTGCTGCCGCCGCGCTGGGCGGTCACCGGCATGGCCGCGGCCTGCTCGGTCGCCTTCACCGCGGGTGCGGCCGTCACCGCGTACGTCCTCGCCCGACGGCTCGGCCCGCGAGGGGGCACGCGTACGGCCCGGCGCGCGAGCGCCGTACGCACCCACCTGCGGCTGCTGGCCGCCTGCGTGCCCGCGGGCGCCGCCGGGTACGCCGTCGCCCGCGCCGCCGACCCCCTCGGGAACTTCGCCGCCGCCCTGGCGGGAACCGCGGCCCTCGCGCTCGTCGTCGTCCTCCTTGCCGGGCCGCTGCGCCTGACGGAGATCACCGACCTGCTCGGCTCCCTGCGGCGCAAGACCGGTCGTTAGCGGGAGGCGGAGCCAAGAAAGATCTTGGATACTGACCGGATGCCACGCGTACTGCTGATCGAGGACGACCCTTCCATCCGGGAGGGCGTCGGCCTCGGCCTGCGCCGCCGCGGCCACGAGGTGAGCGCCGCCGAGACCGGCGAGGACGGGCTCGCGCTGCTCGCGAGCTTCCGTCCCGAGCTCGTCCTGCTCGACCTGATGCTGCCGGGGATCAACGGCGTGCAGGTCTGCCGCCGGATCCGCGACACCAGCGAGGTGCCGATCATCATGCTCACCGCCCGGGGCGACGACTTCGACGTGGTCGTCGGCCTGGAGGCCGGAGCCGACGACTACATCGTCAAGCCCGCCCGCACCGAGGTCATCGAGGCCCGCATCAAGGCCGTCCTGCGCCGTCTGAACGACCCGGTGGGCAGCCGCCCCGGGATCGAGTTCCACGCCGAGCTGGCCGTCGACCGCAGCGGCCTGACCGTCGCCAAGAACGGCGAGCGCGTCCCCCTCGCCCCCAGCGAACTCAAGCTCCTGCTGCACCTGTCGGCCTCGCCCGAGCAGGTCTTCTCCCGCCAGCAGCTCCTGGAGTACGTGTGGGAGCACAGCTACCACGCCGACGCCCGGCTCGTGGACGCCTGCGTCCGCCGCCTGCGCCACAAGATCGAGAACCCGGATGCCGCCCCCCGCTACATACAGACCGTGCGCGGTTTCGGCTACCGCTTCGGCCCCCTGTAGGAGAAGGTGTTGAGACGGATCGCGCCGCTGGGCCTGCGCACCCGGCTGATCGCGGCCTTCCTGCTGGTCGCGACGATCACCGCGGTGACCACGGCAGCCCTGACCTACCAGAAGGCGCGCAACGCGATCCTCACCCAGACCCAGGACACCGCCGTCTCCACCCTGCGCGACCAGATCGAGCAGGAGGGCATGCAGCTGCCCGTGGACCAGAAGGAACTCCAGAGCCGGGTCAGCGACATCGCCAAACGCGGCAAACCGCACCCCTGGACGGTCTTCGGCGAGTACGGCACCCTGCGCGCCTCCTCCAACATCAGCCCGGCCACCTCCACCGTGGTCACCGAGGCGCTCCGCCGGAAGGTGACGGCCAACCCGCACGGCGCGTTCCAGCGCGTCGAGGACCGCACCGGAAAGCCCTACCTCGTCGTCGCCATGCCGGCCGTCTTCGCCCGCGACGGCGTCCGCCAGCCCACGGGCGTCGTCTTCTACGCCACCATGCCGCTCGACGCCGAACAGGCCACCGTCAAGGCCATGGTCGGCGCCGCCCAGCAGGGAGCCGTCCCCGGCCTCGCCATCGCCCTGATCCCCGCCCTGCTCGCCGCGCGCAGCGTGCTCCGCCCGGTACGGGACATGCGCAGCGCCGCCCAGCAGCTGGGCCAGGGCCGGCTGGAGACCCGTATCGAGGTCAGCGGCGCCGACGAACTCGCCGGGCTCGCCCGCACCTTCAACGAGACGGCCCGCGCCCTCGAACACTCCGTGGCCGAACTCCGGGAGGCGGAGGTCAGGGCCCGCCGCTTCGCCGCCGACGTCTCGCACGAACTGCGCACGCCCCTGGCCGGGATGCTCGCCGTCACCGAGGTCCTCGACGAGGACGCCGAGCGCCTCGACCCGGACACCGCGAAGGCCCTGCGGCTGATCAGCGCCGAGACCGGGAAGCTCGCCGTCCTCGTCGAGGACCTCATGGAGATCTCCCGCTTCGACGCCCGCGCCGCGGAGCTCAACCTCGACGACGTGGACCTGGCCGAAGCCGTCGGCAAGACCCTGGAGCGCCGCCACTGGGACGACGGCCGGGTGCTCGTCGTCACCGGCCCGGCCGCCGAGCTCCGCGCCCGCCTCGACCCGCGCCGCTTCGACGTGGTCCTCGCCAACCTCGTCGGCAACGCCCTCCGGCACGGCAGCGCGCCCGTGCGGATCACCGTACGGACCGGCCCCGGACCCGACGGCGACGGCGAGCGGCTGCTCATCGAGGTCGCCGACAGCGGACCGGGCATCGCCCCCGACGTGCTCCCGCACATCTTCGACCGCTTCTTCAAGGCCGACGCGGCCCGCACCCGGTCGGCGGGCAGCGGCCTCGGCCTCGCGATATCCCTGGAGAACGCCCGCCTGCACGGCGGCACCCTCCGCGCGGCCAACGGGCCCGACGGGGGAGCGGTCCTCACCCTCGACATACCCCTGGAGGCCCGCGCATGACCCGGGTACGGGCGATGGCCGCCGCGACGGCGCTGCTGGGCCCGCTGCTGCTCGCCGGGCTGGCCGGATGCGGGATCAAGCCCACCGGTCCGGTCGACAGCGGCTCCGCCGCCACCGTGCTGGTGGCCGGCCCGGAGGGCTTCTCCATGCTCTACTTCCTCGCCCCCGACGGCCGTCTCGTACCGTCCCCGCAGCGGGACATGCTCAAGGTGTCGCCGGTCGAGCTGCTCAACCGGCTGCTGGAGGGCCCCGGCCAGCGGGAGAAGGAGGCCGGCCTCACCACCGAGGTCCCCTCCGTGCACGGCAGACGCGTGGACGCCCCGGCGATCTCGACCACGGCGCAGGACGTGATGACCGTCCACCTGCCCTTCGACGTCGAGGACCTGACGCCGAACGCCCGCCGCCAACTGGTGTGCACCCTCGGCTCCGCCGCATCCAAGGGGGGCCGCCTCACGATCGCCCTCAGGGGTACCTCCGGCACCCTCGACGCGGTCGGCTGCGACGGCCGGCCGTAGGCCGTCTCCCCGCGGGCTTGCGCGAACGGCCCGGCGGCCGCCACCGTGGCCCCATGGACCACGCCGGTGACGTCCCCGACGTCTTCGACCCCCGCGTCTACGCCGAGGGCGTCCCCCACGAGCGCTACCGGCTGCTGCGCGAACGGCACCCGGTGGCCTGGCAGGCGGAGCCCGAGATCCAGGGCTGGCCCGCCGGACCCGGCTTCTGGGCCGTCACCCGGCACGCCGACGTCGTACGGGTCCTGCGCGACCACCGGACGTACTCCTCCTGGCTGGGCGCCACCCAGATCCGCGACCCCGACCCGGCCGACCTGCCGTTCCTGCGCCGCACCATGCTCAACCAGGACCCGCCCGACCACGCCCGGCTGCGCCGGCTCGTCGCCCGCGCCTTCACCCCCGCCCGCGTCGACGCCTTCGCCGGCCGGGTACGGGACCGCGCCCGCTCCCTGCTCGCCGCAGCCCGGGACGGCGCCGAGGACGGCGCCGCCGACCTGGTGCGCACGGTCACCGACGAGTACGCCCTGCTGAACCTCACCGACCTGCTGGGCGTCCCGGCCTCCGACCGCGCCCTGCTGCTGGAGTGGACCGTACGGGTCATCGGCTACCAGGACCCCGAGGACGCCCCGGCCCCGCTGCTCGGCCCCGACGGGAAACCCCTCAACCCGCGCTCCCCGGCGCTGCTCGGCGAGATGTTCGCGTACGCCCGGGAACTCGCCGCCCACAAGCGCGAGCACCCCGGCGACGACGTGATGACCGCCCTGGCGCTGGCCGGACTCGACCCGGCCGAACTGGAGATGTTCTTCTTCCTGCTGACCGTCGCGGGCAACGACACCGTGCGCAGCGCCGCCCCCGGAGGCCTGCTGGCGCTCGCCGGGGACCCGGACGCCCACCGGACGCTCGCCGACGGGCGCGTCCCCGTGGACCGGGCCGTCGAGGAACTGCTCCGCGTCCATCCGCCGGTGCTCAGCTTCCGCCGCACGGCCGCCGTGGACACCGTGCTCGCCGGTCAGCCGGTCCGGGCCGGGGACAAGGTCGTCGTCTTCCACGCCTCCGCCAACCACGACGAACGCGTCTTCACCGACCCCGGCCGCCTCGACCTGGCCCGCACGCCCAACCCGCACGTCTCCTTCGGCGACGGCCCGCACGTCTGCCTCGGCGCCCACTTCGCCCGGCTCCAGCTGCGCACCCTCTACGAGGAGTGGTGTGCCGCGATGCCCCCGCCCGAACTGGCCGGACCCCCGCGCCGACTGGTCTCCAACTTCATCAACGGGATCACACGGCTGCCGCTACGGGTGTCCGGGCCGCCGAAGTGACGTCCGCGACCAGCTCCGACACGTCGGGGCCGTAGGCGTCCGAGTTGACGACCTTCAGCACGAGGCAGAAGGAGTTCCCGTCGTACTTGCGGGCGAGCTTGCGGTGGTGCCGGGCCAGGTAACGGGCCGCGGCCTGGTTGCTGTTGGCGGTCTGGCCCGACAGCAGGAACACCGGCCGCGAGCCCCGGTCCGTCGTGAGCCGGGCCAGCAGCACGTACTCGACCAGGCCCTTCTCCCACCGGTACGTCTCCCCGCCGACGCTGATGGACCCCCGGTCCGGGCCGGGCTCGGTGGACACGTCGACGTGCACTCCGGGGAGCATGGAGCTCAGGTGCGCCGTCGTCCGGGCGTTGGACGCCGGCCCGCCGACGCAGAACTCGGCCCGCTCGCCGAACCCCTGGCGGGCCGTGTCGTGGGTGACGATCTGGAGGTTCGCCCCGCAGTCCTTGATCAGGGCGGATATCTCCAGCAGTGCGAAGGCGTCGTTGCGGTGCAGCGACGCCTCGGTGCCGCCCATCTGCCGGTTGACCACGAACAGGCAGTCGGACCCGGTGGGCAGGCCGAAGAAGGACTGCTTGCGCCGCAGCGCCCGCCGCCACTGGTAGGTCCGGGTGAACCAGCCGAAACCGGCGCTGACGGCGGTGGCTATCACCCCGAGCACGATGTTGCGCAGATCGTCGTTCATGCGCGGGATGCTAGGGCATCCGGTCGGCGGGTTCACGGGGCCGGTACCGCTGCGGCGGGACCGGCCGCGCCCGGATCCGCCGGACCGCCTCCGCACCGGACGCCGCGCCGTGCCGCCCGTACGGCCGCGCCGTCGCGGTGACCGGTGAACCGGGCCGCAGGCCGGATGTCCTGACGGGGTGACAGTGAGGCCGCTACGCTCGGCCGCACGCTGCCACTGGAGGTCCGGATGCGCCGTCGCGCCGCACATCAGTTAGCACTCGTCGCCCTCGCCGGGGCGCTCGTCTCCACCGGGGCGGCGGCCCCGCCCGGCGCGGGCACCCCGGCCAAGGTGCCCGTCGCGGCCGGCTACGGCGGGGCCGTGGCCAGCGTCGACGCCGACGCCTCCGCCGCGGGCATCGCGGTCCTGCGCTCCGGCGGCAACGCCGTGGACGCGGCCGTCGCCACCGCCGCCGCGCTCGGGGTCACCGAGCCCTACTCGGCGGGCATCGGCGGAGGCGGCTACTTCGTCTACTACGACGCGAAGTCCCGGCGCGTGCAGACCATCGACGGCCGTGAGACCGCCCCGGCCACCGCCACCGCCACCCTCTTCCAGGAGAACGGCGTCCCGATCCCCTTCGCCGAGGGCCAGACCAGCGGGCTCGGCGTCGGCGTACCCGGCACCCCCGCCACCTGGACGAGCGCCCTCGACGCCTGGGGCACCCGCCCGCTCGGCCAACTGCTGAAGCCCGCCGAGAAGCTGGCCCGCGACGGCTTCACCGTGGACGCCACCTTCCGCTCCCAGACCGCCGCCAACGAGGCCCGGTTCAGGGACTTCCCGGACACCGCGAAGCTCTTCCTGCCGGGCGGGGCCCTGCCGGTGGTCGGTTCCACCTTCAAGAACCCCGACCTGGCCGCCACGTACGCGGAACTCGGCCGCAAGGGCACCGGCGCGCTCTACCGGGGCCCGCTCGCCGAGGACATCGTCCGGGCCGTCCGCACGCCCCCGGTCGACCCGGCCGCCACCCGCAAGGTCCGCGCCGGCGACCTGACCACCGGGGACCTGCGTGCGTACGGGACCAAGCGCCAGGCCCCGACCCGGATCGGCTACCGAGGCCTCGACGTCTACAGCATGGCGCCCTCCTCCTCCGGCGGCACCACCGTCGGCGAGGCGCTGAACATCCTCGAGGGCAGCGACCTCTCGAAGCTCTCCGAGGCCCAGTACCTGCACCGCTTCATCGAGGCCTCCAGGATCTCCTTCGCCGACCGGGGCCGCTGGGTCGGCGACCCGGCCGCCCAGGACGTCCCGACGAAGGAGCTGCTCTCCCAGGCGTACGCCGACTCGCGGGCCTGCCTGATCAAGCCCGGCTCCACCCTGACCAGCCCGCTGGCCCCCGGAGATCCGCACAGCCCCGCACCCTGCGCGACCACCGGGCAGGCGGCCCCGACCACGTACGAGGGGGAGAACACCACCCACCTGACGGTCGCCGACCGCTGGGGCAACGTGGTCTCCTACACCCTGACCATCGAGTCCACCGGCGGCAGCGCGATCACCGTGCCGGGCCGCGGCTTCCTGCTCAACAACGAGCTGACGGACTTCTCCTTCGCCCCGGCCGCCCCCGGCGTCCCGGACCCGAACCTGCCCGGCCCCGGCAAGCGGCCGCGCTCCTCCATGTCCCCGACCATCGTGCTCCAGGACGGCCGGCCGGTCCTGGCCGTCGGCTCCCCGGGCGGAGCCACCATCATCACCACCGTCCTGCAGACCCTGACCGGCCATCTGGACCGGGGCCTGCCGCTCGTCGACGCGATCGCCGCGCCCCGGGCCAGCCAGCGCAACCAGACCACCACCGAGCTGGAGCCGGGCCTGTGGGACAGCCCGCTGCGCGCGGAGCTGGAGGCCCTCGGCCAGGGCTTCCGGCAGAACCCGGAGATCGGCGCCGCCACGGGCGTCCAGCGGCTGCCGGACGGACGCTGGCTGGCGGCCGCCGAGACCACCCGCCGGGGCGGCGGCTCTGCGATGGTCGTCCACCCGCACGGCAAGCCGTAGGGGCTACAGGGCGGTCAGGATCCTCGGGCCGTCGGCGGTGATCGCGACCGTGTGCTCCGCGTGCGCGGCGCGGCTGCCGTCGGCGGTGCGCAGGGTCCAGCCGTCCCCGTCGCAGGTGTAGTCGTCCGTGCCGCCCGCGATCAGCATCGGCTCGATCGCCAGGACCATGCCCGGGCGCAGCCGCATGCCGCGCCCCGGCGGGCCCTCGTTGGGCACGCCCGGGTCCTCGTGCATGGACCGGCCCACGCCGTGGCCGCCGAAGCCGTCCGGGATCCCGTATCCGGCGCGGCGGCACACCGTGCCGATCGCGTGGGCGATGTCGCCGATCCGGTTGCCCGGCACGGCGGCGGAGATGCCGGCTGCGAGGGCCGCCTCCGCGGTCGCGATGAGCCGCAGGTCGGCGGCGCGGGCCCGGCCGACCGTGAAGCTGACGGCTGCGTCCCCGACCCAGCCGCCCAGCTCCGCGCCGCAGTCGATGCTGACCAGGTCGCCGTCGCGCAGCCGGTACCCGTCCGGAACGCCGTGCACGATCGCGTCGTTGACCGAGGCGCAGACCACCGCGGGGAAGGGCACCGGCGCGAACCGCGGCCGGTAGCCGAGGAAAGGCGAGGAGGCGCCGGCCTCGCGCAGCACGGCCCGCGCCACCCGGTCCAGTTCCAGCAGGGACACCCCGACCCGCGCGCTCCCGCGCACGGCTGCCAGGGCGTGCGCGACCACCCGGCCCGCGGCGCGCATTTCGTCGATCGACCGGTCCGTCTTCAGTTCCACCATGCCAATAACTATACCGGTATAACTTTACCGGGATACTTATTGGAGTGACGGGGTAGGCTGACGGCATGGTCCGTAACCCCCTGACCCCGGAAGAGCGCGAGCGCGGCGAGCGGCTCGGCGCCCTGCTGCGGGAGGCCCGCGCCGGGCGCAGCATGGTCGAGGTCGCGGCCAGCGCCGGGCTGTCCGCCGAGACCCTCCGCAAGATCGAGACCGGCCGGGCGCCCACCCCCGCCTTCTTCACCGTCGCCGCCCTCGCCGAGGCCCTGGGCCTCTCCCTGGACGACGTGATGCGCCGCTGCGCCCTCGTCCCCGTCTGACGGCAGGGGGCATGGGCCGCGGGGCACGGGCCGGGCCCGTGCCGTTCCGCCGCGCGCCGCGGTTACGGAGGGCTAGGCTCCCGCCATGACTGCGACTCCGTCTCTCGACGAGCTGAACCGGGCCAGGTACGTCAGCCTCACCACCTTCCGCAAGGACGGCACGCCCGTCGCCACGCCGGTGTGGGCGGTGGCCGACGCCGGTGAGCTGTACGTGTGGACGCGCACGGAGACCTGGAAGGTGAAGCGCATCCGCAACAACGGGCGGGTCACCGTCGCCCCGTGCGACGTGAAGGGGCGGGTGGCGGAGGGCGCACCGGTGCTCGAGGGCGAGGCGCGGCTGCTGGACGAGGCGGGCCTGAAGCGGGTCCGCAAGCTGATGTCCCGGAAGTACACCTGGCAGTTCTGGGCGCTGGATCTGCCCGGCGCGGCGATCCGGCTGGGAAAGCGGCCGCACACCGCGATCGCCGTCGCGCTGTCGGCTGCCCGGCCCTGAAGGGCCGGGCGGCGCAGCCTGTCGTCGTGTCCGTGCCGCCGGGCGGAACATGTTGAAGTGCACGTAGCCCGCCCGTAACACTGGTGCGATCCAATGCGGTCCATGGAGACCGCGACTTCGCTGGTGATCATGCAACTCGCCGACTACTTGCGGGGGTTGACGCAGAGACTGGATCCGGGGACCGGCTGGTACGGGGAGTTCCTGCGCCGGGACCCGGAGGGCATGCGGGCCTGCCTCGACGGGCGGGCGATGGCGCCGTGGGACGTGGTGGAGTCCCTCCTCGCGGATCTGGAGGCGGCCCGGGGCGCGCAGTTCGCGGAGCGGGAGACCGCGTACGCGGCCCGGCTGCGGGCGGCGGCCGTCACGGCGTGGGACCGGCTGCCGGGCGGCGAGGCCGAGCTGAGGACGCTGCTGGCCGCATCGGCGGCCCAGCGCGCGGACTCCGAGGCGGCCCTGAGGCACCTCACGGCCCGGCTGTCCGCCACGACCGGCCCGGCGGAGGCGGAGGCCCTCTCCCGGGAGCTGGCCTGGATCCGCGACGACGCCACCCGCGCCACGTCCCGCCAGGCCGACCTGACCTCCCGCCTGGCCGCCATGGCGGCTCCGGAGGAGGCGCAGCCGGCCCCCGAGGACCCTGCCGGGCCGGGTTCCCCGCTGCCGGGCGGCCGGCCGGCCACGGGAGCCGCTCCCGGGCCGGACCGGCCGATGCGCCCGGCCTCCGTTCAGGAGGCTGCGGGCGGCGAGCCCTTGGAGGGGGTCCCGCGGCAGCGGACGCCCGAGGGCGGTCAGCGGCCCGTCGGGCGGGCCGAGGGGCGGTGGCTGCGGGGCGGGCGCCGCTCGGGGGGTGCCCGGTACGCCGGTTCGGCCGCCCCCGAGCCCCTGTCCTTCACCCTGCCCCCGGGCGCCGACCCGGGCGCGGCGGCCCCCGCTCCGAACCCGGCCCCGCGCGGAGCCCGCTTCGGCAGCATGCACCAGCCGCCCCCCACCGCCCCGGAGCCCGGGGTGCCGAGCCCGGCCGGGCACCCCGCAGCCGACGGCCCGACCCGGCCGGAGAGCGGAACCCGCGAGGCGCCCCCGGCCGGACGGGGCGGCCCGGAGCCGGCCGGGTTCCCGGGGGATCCCGCAACGGCCGGAACGTCCGTGCGGGGGCTCGTGGGGGAGCTGCTCGGGCTGCGCGCGCAGCACCGTACCGGCGAGGCGCACGCGCTGCTGTGCGAGGCCGCGGCCTGGCCCGCCGCGCGACTGCCCGCACTGGCGGCCGAGTTGAACCGCGCCGGGCTCGCGGCCGACTGGGCCACGCTGCTCTGGGAGGCGGCCTCGCTCCCGCCCGAGCACCTAGCCGCAGTCGCGGCCGCCCTCGGCGAGGCGGGCCGCGAGGCCGACTGCGACCTGCTGCTGCGCCAGGGCGCGGCCCGCCCCGCCGCCGAGATCGCCGATGCCGCCCTCGCCCTCGGCGCCGCCGGCCGGGACCGGGAGGCGCAGGCCCTGCTCGGCGCCTACGTCCGGCTGCACACCGCCGAGGAGTCGGCCGTACTGGCCCGCCACGACCCGCAGTGGTTCGCGCCGCGCCTGCTGCACGCGGCCCGCGCCCAGTCCGGCACCCGCCACCGCGACCTCTCCCACGCCCTGCGGGTGTCCGGGGTCACCGTCCACCAGGGCCTGTCGTCAAACTCCCGTCTGCCCGGGCGACGACGGGAGTTTGACGACGGGCCCTAGAGGGCCGGGACCCCTGCCTTCAGGAAGAACAGGCCGGCGATGCTCGCGTCCTCGTGGAAGGTCACCCGGAACTCCCCGGTCCCGCGCTCCATCCGCAGCGGCACGTCGACCACGGTGAACTCGCCGAGTTCGGTGTCCTCGGGCGCGCCGTGCGACCGGTAGCGCCCCATCTCCTTCTCGTAGGCCTGCCAGGCCAGGGCGAGGGCCTCCGCGGGCAGGAGCTTGCGCACCGTCGGGTCGAACCGGGCCGTCGCGGCGGTGAAGTCGCCGTCCACGACGGAGCCGAGGGTCTCGGTGGCGATCGTGTCGTACCGGGTGAGGTGCGGGGCCACGCCCGCGACAGGGCCGGCCGTCCCGGCAGGCACGGCCGACCAGGGCGTCCAGGCCGTCGTGGGGCCGCCGGCCGGCACCAGCACCCCGACGGCCAGGACGGCAGCCGCCACCGCCCGCACCAGTCGCCGCTCGCCGGCGCGCGCGGAGTCTTCGCGGGGCACCAGGACCACGGCCCTCTCCCACTCGGCGGGTCGCACAGCTCCATCGTGCTCCGCCCGCGGTCGCCACGCACGTCAGGGCGCCCGCTAACCGCTCGTGCGGTGACCGCAAACGACCGCGTGCTGACGTAACTTGATCGACTACTCCAACTGCGCATGGTGGTCTTGCCCCAGGCTGTGACGAGGCCTACGTTCTACTCCCTACGCACACCGTCTACGTGCGTAGAACCGGCGTTCCCGTCGCGAGGAGCAGCTCATGGCCCAAGTCGTCCGCGCCGCGCTGGTCCAGGCCACCTGGACCGGAGACACCGACTCGATGATCGCCAAACACGAGGAGCACGCCCGCCGCGCCGCCGCGCAAGGCGCGCAGATCATCGGCTTCCAGGAGGTGTTCAACGCCCCCTACTTCTGCCAGGTCCAGGAGCCCGAGCACTACCGCTGGGCCGAGGCCGTCCCCGACGGCCCGACCGTCCGCCGCATGCAGGACCTGGCCCGCGAGACCGGCATGGTCATCGTCGTCCCGGTCTTCGAGCTCGAAAGCGCCGGCTTCTACTACAACACCGCCGCCGTCATCGACGCCGACGGCAGCTACCTCGGCAAGTACCGCAAGCACCACATCCCCCAGGTCAAGGGGTTCTGGGAGAAGTACTACTTCCGCCCGGGAAACCTCGGCTGGCCCGTCTTCGACACCGCGGTCGGCAGGGTCGGCGTCTACATCTGCTACGACCGGCACTTCCCCGAGGGATGGCGCCAACTCGGTCTTGCCGGAGCGCAGTTGGTCTACAACCCGTCCGCCACCTCCCGGGGCCTGTCCGCATACCTGTGGCAGCTGGAGCAGCCCGCTTCCGCCGTCGCCAACGAGTACTTCGTCGCCGCCATCAACCGCGTCGGCCAGGAGGAGTACGGCGACAACGACTTCTACGGCACCAGCTACTTCGTCGACCCGCGCGGTCAGTTCGTCGGCGACGTCGCCAGCGACAAGGAGGAGGAACTCCTCGTCCGCGACCTCGACTTCGGCCTCATCGAAGAGGTCCGCACCCAGTGGGCGTTCTACCGCGACCGCCGCCCCGACGCCTACGGAGGGCTCGTACAGCCGTGACCAACCCCACCCCGCTCCACAGCCGCCACCGCACCGTCATGCCCGACTGGCTCGCGCTCTACTACAAGCAGCCCATCGAGCTCACCCACGGCGAGGGCCGCCACGTCTGGGACGCAGACGGCAAGCGCTACCTGGACTTCTTCGGCGGCATCCTCACCACGATGACCGCCCACGCCCTGCCCGAGGTCACCAAGGCCGTCTCCGAACAGGCCGGGCGGATCATCCACTCCTCCACCCTCTACCTCAACCGGCCGATGATCGAGCTGGCCGAGCGGGTGGCCGCCCTGTCGGGCATCCCCGACGCGCGGGTGTTCTTCACCACCTCCGGCACCGAGGCGAACGACACCGCCCTGCTGCTCGCGACGACGTACCGCCGCTCCAACCAGATCCTGGCGATGCGCAACAGCTACCACGGCCGGTCCTTCTCCACCGTCTCGATCACCGGCAACCGCGGCTGGTCCCCGACCAGCCTCTCGCCGCTCCAGACGTACTACGTCCACGGCGCGGTCCGCACCCGCGGCCCCCTCGCCCACCTCGACGACGCCGGCTTCACCGCCGCCGCCGTCGCGGACCTGGAAGACGTACTGGGCCAGGCCCGCGGGGGAGTGGCCGCCCTCATCGCCGAGCCGATCCAGGGCGTCGGCGGCTTCACCTCCCCGCCCGACGGCCTGTACGGGGCCTTCCGCGAGGTCCTCGACCGCCACGGCATCCTGTGGATCAGCGACGAGGTGCAGACCGGCTGGGGCCGTACCGGCGAGCACTTCTGGGGCTGGCAGGCCCACGCCCAGAACGGCCCGCCGGACATCCTCACCTTCGCCAAGGGCATCGGCAACGGCATGTCCATCGGCGGGGTCGTGGCCCGTGCCGAGGTGATGAACTGCATCGACTCCAACTCCATCTCCACCTTCGGCGGTTCACCCGTCACCATGGCCGCGGGCGTCGCCAACCTCGCCTACCTCCTGGAGCACGACCTCCAGGGCAACGCCCGCCGCGTCGGCGGACTCCTCCTGGAGCGGCTGCGGGCCGTCTGCGCACACGTGCCCGCCGTACGGGAGGTCCGCGGCCGGGGTCTGATGGCCGGCCTGGAACTCACCCGGCCCGGCACCGACCAGGCCGACCCCGACGCGGCCACCGCCGTACAGGAGGCCGCCCGGGAAGGGGGCCTGCTGATCGGCAAGGGCGGCGGCCACGACACCAGCGTGCTGCGCATCGCGCCGCCGCTCTCCCTCACCGTCGCCGAGGCGGAAGAGGGCGCCGAGATCCTCGAACAGGCACTGCGCAGCATCGAGTAGAGGGGGACGCACCGCACATGAGCATCCGCACCCTGATCCGCGGCGGCCTCGTCGTCACCGCCGCCGACGAACTGCACGCGGACGTCCTGATCGAGGACGGCCGCGTGCAGGCCCTCGCCGCACACGGCTCGGCGGCCGCCGACGCCTGGACGGCCGACCGGACGATCGACGCGAGCGGGAAGTACGTCATCCCCGGCGGGGTCGACGCACACACCCACATGGAGCTGCCCTTCGGCGGGACCTCCGCCTCGGACACCTTCGAGACGGGCACCAGGGCCGCCGCCTGGGGCGGCACCACCACCATCGTCGACTTCGCCGTGCAGAGCGTGGGCCACGCCCTGCGCGAGGGGCTGGACGCCTGGTACGCCAAGGCGGACGGGCAGTGCGCGATCGACTACGCCTTCCACATGATCCTCTCGGACGTCAACGAGGGCACCCTGAAGGAGATGGACCTCCTCATCGGGGAGGGGGTGACCTCCTTCAAGCTGTTCATGGCCTACCCCGGCGTCTTCTACAGCGACGACGGGCAGATCCTGCGCGCCATGCAGCGGGCCTCCGGCAACGGCGGGCTGATCATGATGCACGCCGAGAACGGCATCGCGATCGACGTCCTCGTCGAACAGGCCCTGGCGCGCGGGGAGACCGACCCCCGCCACCACGGCGAGGTCCGCAAGGTGCTCCTGGAGGCCGAGGCCACGCACCGTGCCATCCAGCTCGCGCGCGTGGCCGGTTCCCCGCTGTACGTGGTCCACGTCTCGGCGGAGGAGGCGGTGGCCGAGCTGGCCGCCGCCCGCGACAAGGGGCTGCCCGTCTTCGGGGAGACCTGCCCGCAGTACCTGTTCCTGTCCACCGACAACCTCGCGGAGCCCGACTTCCAGGGTGCCAAGTACGTGTGCTCCACACCGCTGAGGCCGCGGGAGCACCGGGCGGCGCTCTGGCGGGGGCTGCGGACCAACGACCTCCAGGTGGTCTCCACCGACCACTGCCCGTTCTGCTTCCGGGGCCAGAAGGAGCTGGGCCGCGGGGACTTCTCGAAGATCCCCAACGGGCTTCCGGGGGTGGAGAACCGGATGGACCTCCTGCACCAGGCGGTCCTGGAGGGGCACATCAGCCGGCGCCGCTGGATCGAGATCGCCTGCGCGACCCCGGCCCGGATGTTCGGCCTCTACCCGCAGAAGGGCACCATCGCGCCGGGCTCCGACGCCGACATCGTCCTCTACGATCCGCACGCCGAGCAGGTCATCTCCGCCGAGACCCACCACATGAACGTGGACTACTCGGCGTACGAGGGCAAACGGATCACCGGGCGCGTCGACACCGTCCTCTCGCGCGGCGAACTCGTCATCGACCGGCGCGAGTTCACCGGCCGGGCCGGCCACGGGGCGTACGTGCCCCGATCCACCTGTCAGTACCTGTAAGCCGCTCGGACCCGCAAGGAGCCATCCCATGGACTTCGGCCTCGTCCTGCAAACCGATCCGCCCGCCTCGCAGGTGGTCAGCCTCATGCGCCGCGCCGAGCGCAACGGCTTCCGCTACGGCTGGACCTTCGACTCCGCCGTGCTGTGGCAGGAGCCGTTCACCATCTACAGCCAGATCCTGGAGCACACCCGCAAGCTCCACGTCGGCCCCATGGTCACCAACCCCGGCACCCGCACCTGGGAGGTCACCGCCTCCACCTTCGCCACCCTCAACGACATGTTCGGCAACCGCACCGTCTGCGGGATCGGGCGCGGCGACTCGGCGATGCGGGTCGCCGGACGCAAACCCAACACCCTGGCCCGGCTCGGCGAGGCCATCGACGTCATCCGCGACCTGGCCGAGGGCCGCGAGGCCGTCGTCGACGGCAACCCGATCCGGATCCCCTGGATCCGGGAGGGCAGACTGCCCGTCTGGATGGCCGCGTACGGGCCGAAGGCCCTCGCCCTCGCCGGGCAGAAGGCGGACGGCTTCATCCTCCAGCTCGCCGACCCCTACCTCACCGAGTGGATGGTGAAATCGGTCCGGCAGGCGGCCGTCGAGGCCGGCCGCGACCCCGACGCGATCACCATCTGCGTGGCGGCCCCCGCGTACGTGAGCGAGGACCTCGCGCACGCCCGCGACCAGTGCCGCTGGTTCGGCGGGATGGTCGGCAACCACGTGGCCGACCTCGTCGGCCGCTACGGGGAGCACTCCTCGATGGTCCCCGACGAGCTCACCGAGTACATCAAGGCCCGCGAGGGCTACGACTACAGCCACCACGGCCGCGCCGGGAACCCGTCGACGGACTTCGTCCCGGACGAGATCGTCGACCGCTTCTGCCTGCTCGGCCCGGCCGAGGCGCACATCGAGAAGCTGCAGGCCCTGCGCGACCTCGGGGTGGACCAGTTCGCGGTCTACGACATGCACGACGCGAAGGAGGCGACGATCGACGCCTACGGGCAGCACATCATCCCGGTGCTGCGCGACTGACCGGCCTGCCCGCCCCCGCTCCGCGGGCGGCCTGCCGTGAGCAGCCCGGGCCCGGCGCGCATGCGCGCCCGCGGCCCGGGTAGGCGCCGTACGGAGTCACAGGTGGAAGGGGGCTCTCCATGAGTGCCACAGCGGAGGGCGACCGGTTCACCGTCGAGGTGGGACACGTGCCGGGGGCAACCGTCCTCACACTCGTCGGAGAGCTGGACCACGACACGGCCCAGCCGCTGCGGGAGGCGCTGGGAGCCGTTCAGGCCGAAGACGGCGAGCGGCTGCTGGTGGACTTCTCCGGCGTGGCGTTCTGCGATTCGACGGGACTGAACGTCCTGCTGCAGGGCCGGCAGGAGGCCGAGCGGGCCGGGACCACGATCGAGGTCGTGGGCCTGCGCCGGCCGGTCGAGCGCATGTTCCGCATCACCGGCGTGGACGAGATCTTCACCGTGCACGCCGACGTCACCGCGGCACTGGCGGGACGCCCGCAGCACCAGTAGACGCCCGCAGCACCACTAGCGGAGGCGCACAATGAGCGAGCGCCGTTCACCGGAACGGAGTCGTCGGGTGTGCGAGCTGGGCCCCGGGGACGAGAACGTCGTCACGCGGTGCCTCGACTTCACCCGGCGCGCCCTGACCGACTGGGAATGGCTGCCGGCCCGGGCCGGGGCCGATGCCCCCGGTACCGAGGCCGATGCCGACACCGGCGAGCACGCCGAGGACGTGCTGCTCCTGGTGTCCGAGCTGGTGGCCAACGCCCGGCTGTACGGCGGCGGGCCCAGTTCGCTCGTGCTCCTGCACACCGCCGACGGCCTGCGCATCGAGGTGACCGACCGGAGCTCCGCGCTCCCGGTGCGACGGCACCACACCCACCCCGCCCGGCCCGGCGGTCACGGACTGCTCATCGTGGACCGGCTGGCGCGGCGCTGGGGCGCGGAACTTCTGGACGGCGGGAAGCGCGTGTGGCTGGAGGTCTCCGCACCCCGCCGGACCGTCCGGACCGTCCGGACCGTCCGGACCGTCCGGGAGGAAGCGTGAACCACGACGACCGTCCCGGCGGCGGTGGTGCGGCAGCGCGTACCGCACCGCCGCCGGCGGGCTACTCCTCCGGCTCCGCCCCGGGCTCGGTGTCGGTCAGCAGCCCGGTCCGCAGCTTCGTCATGATCCGGCCGAGCAGCCGGGACACCTGCATCTGGGAGACGCCGAGCCGGTCGCCGATCTCCGACTGGGTGAGGTCCTCGCCGAACCGCAGCGACAGGATCAGCCGGTCGCGTTCGCCGAGGCCGGCGAGGAGGGGCTTGAGGGACTCCAGGCTTTCGATCAGGTCGTACGCGGGCTCTTCGACCCCCAGCGTGTGCGGCGCCGTGCCGCTCTCCGGCTCGTCCCCGGCGGGCCTGTCGAACGACCCCGCCGTGTATCCGTTGGCGGCCCGGCGCCCCTCGACCACGGCCGTGTCCTCGATGCCCAGGCGCTCCGCGACCTCGTGGTCGGTGGGATGCCGGCCCAGCCGCTGCTCCAGGACGTCGTGCGCCTTGGCGATGTCGAGCCGCAGTTCCTGCATGCGCCTCGGCACCTTCACGGCCCACGAGGTGTCGCGGAAGAACCGCTTCATCTCGCCGGTGACCGTGGGCAGCGCGAACGTCGCGAATTCGACCCCGCGCTCGACGTCGTACCGGTTGATGGCCTTGATCAGGCCGATCGTGCCCACCTGGACGATGTCCTCCAGTGGCTCGCTGCGGCCCCGGAACCGCCGGGCGGCGTACTTCACCAGGCTGAGGTTGAGTTCGACGAGGGTGTTGCGCACGTACGAGTACTCGGCGGTGCCCTCGGTGAGTTCGTTCAGCCGCCGGAACAGCGAGACCGACAGGGTCCGGGCGTCGGAAGTGCTGACTGCCAGCGGATCCTCGGGGATGTCCGGGGCGATGGCGCTGTACGCGGTATGGACGGGCTCCGCGGTGTCGCGGGAACGGGGTGACATGGAATTCCTCCGACGGATCGGTTCCGGCGCCTGGCCGGCGCATCGGGGCCGTCGTGGCCTACGAAGGGGATATACCCCCCGAAGGGCGGTCCGACCCGTCCGCGTGGCAGGCTGGAGCCAGCGAGGTCAGTCATGAACGATTCCGACCGGATCCTGGAAAAGCTGCTCGCGAGCCTCATCGCCGTCCACGACGGGGACCTCAGCGCCCGGCTGCCGGACGACGCCGAGGGCCTTCCCGGCGAGATCGCGGCCGTCTACAACCGGATGGTGGAGCGGCTGTCCCTGGTCACCTCCGAGGTCACCCGCGTCGCCCAGGAGGTCGGGGGACAGGGACTGCTCGGCGCGCACGCCCGGGTCCCGCGGAGCGGCGGCGTCTGGCGCGAGCTCACCACCGGTGTGAACAGCATGGCCGACAACCTGACCTCGCAGGTGCGCAACATCTCCCAGGTGGCGACGGCAGTGGCCCGTGGCGACCTCACCCAGCGGATCCGGGTGGACGCGAGCGGTGAGATCCTGGAGCTGAAGGAGACCATCAACACGATGGTCGACCGGCTGTCGTCCTTCGCGGAGGAGGTCACCCGGGTGGCCCGCGAGACGGGCACGGAGGGGAAGCTGGGCGGTCAGGCCACCGTGCACGGCGTGTCCGGCACCTGGAAGGACCTCACCGACAACGTCAACTCCATGGCCACGAACCTGACCAACCAGGTGCGCAACATCGCCCAGGTCACCACGGCCGTGGCCCGCGGCGACCTCACCCGCAAGATCGACGTGGACGCGCGCGGGGAGATCCTGGAGCTCAAGACCACCATCAACACCATGGTCGACCAGCTGTCCTCCTTCGCCGCCGAGGTCACCCGGGTGGCCCGCGAGGTGGGCAGCCAGGGCCGCCTCGGCGGCCAGGCCGAGGTGGCCGACGTATCGGGCACCTGGAAGCGCCTGACGGAGAACGTCAACGAACTCGCGGGCAACCTCACCCGGCAGGTACGGGCCATCGCCGAGGTGACCGGAGCCGTCGCCGAGGGCGACCTGACCCGCTCGATCACCGTGGACGCCCCCGGTGAGGTCGGCGAACTCAGGGACAACATCAATGCCATGGTCGAGTCCCTCCGCGCCACCACCCGGGCCAACGAGGAGCAGGAATGGCTCGGTTCGAGCCTGGCGAGGGTCTCCCGGCAGATCCAGGGCATCCGCGACCTGCCCGCCGTCGCCCAGCTGGTCATGCGCGAGGTGCCACCCCTGGTGAACGCCCAGTACGGCAGCTTCTTCCTGGCCCAGGAGGGCCCGGACGGCACCGAACTCGTGGCCATCGCCGCGTACGGCCTGCCCGACGGGCCGGGTACCGGCCCGCGGCGCTTCCGGATCGGCCAGTCCCTGGTCGGCGAGGCCGCCGCCGGCCGCCGGGCCATCACCGTGGACGGCCTGCCGCCCGGCTACGCGACCATCGCCTCCGGCACCGGCGCCACCGAGGCGACCACGCTGACCGTGCTGCCGATCGTCGCCGAGGACCAGGTGCTGGGCGCCGTGGAAGTCGCGGCCCTCCACCCGATGAGTCCCCTGCACCGGGACTTCCTCGACCAGCTCACCGAGATGCTCGGCGTCAACGTCCGCTCCCTCATCGCCAACGCCCGCACCGACGAGCTCCTGGAACGCTCCCAGCAGCTGACGGCCGAACTCCGCACCCGCTCCCACGAGCTGCAGGTGGGCCAGCAGGAACTCAAGCGCTCCAACGCCGAGCTGAAGGAGCAGGCGGCCCTGCTGGCCGACCGGAACCGCGACATCGAGCGCAAGAACCTGGAGATCGAGCAGGCCCGCCAGGAACTGGAGGAACGCGCCCAGCAGTTGTCGCGCACCTCCATGTACAAGTCGGAGTTCCTGGCCAACATGAGTCACGAACTGCGCACCCCGCTCAACAGCCTGCTCATCCTCGCCCAGCTCCTCGCGCACAATCCCGAGGGCAACCTGACCGAGAAGCAGGTCGACTACGCGACCGTCATCCACTCCGCCGGATCCGACCTGCTGCAACTGATCAACGACATCCTCGACCTGTCCAAGGTCGAGGCCGGGAAGATGGACGTCCACCCCGAAACGATCTCCGTGCGGCGCCTGCTCGGCTACCTGGACACCACCTTCCGGCCCGTCGCCGACGAACGGAAGCTGGAGCTCACCGTCGCCGCCGCCCCGGACGTCCCCGACGACGTGGTCGTCGACGAGGCCCGGCTGCGCCAGGTGCTGCGCAACCTGCTCTCCAACGCGCTGAAGTTCACCGAGGACGGCCGGGTGGCCCTCCACGTGGACCGGGCCGACCCCGAAGAGCTGCCCCCGACCCTCGGCGACCGCTCGGACGTGCTCGCCTTCAACGTCACCGACACCGGCATCGGCATCCCCGCCGACCGGCTGGAGTCCGTGTTCGGCGCCTTCCAGCAGGGCGATCCGGCGACCTCCCGGGCCTACGGCGGAACCGGCCTCGGACTCTCCATCAGCCGCGAGGTGGCCCGGCTGCTCGGCGGCGTCCTGACGGCCCGCAGCACCGAGGGCAAGGGCAGCCGGTTCACGCTGTACCTGCCCGCCCGCGACGGCCGGAGCGCAGCCGCATCCGTACCGGGGACCGCCGAGCTGCCGGCCGGAGCTCCGGCCGGCAGCGAAGGGCCTCCGGCGGACACCGAACCGGCCGGCCGGACCGTCCTCGTGATCGACGACGACGCCCGCAACGTCTTCGCGATGACGGAGATGCTCCAGGAGGCGGGAGTGCGGGTGCTGGCCGCGGACAACGGGGAGGCGGGGATCGCCCTGCTCACGGGCGGTGAACCGGTGCACCTCGTGCTGATGGACCTGATGATGGCCGGAATGGACGGCTTCGAGACCACCCGCGCCATCCGCGGCCTGCCCGGCCTCGACGGCCTCCCCGTCATCGTCGTCACCGCCAAGGCCATGCCCGACGACCGGGCCGAGGCACTGGCCGCCGGGGCGACCGACTACATCGCCAAGCCCGTGGCCCCCGAGGTCCTGATCACCAAGATCCGCGCCTGCCTGGCCGCCCAGGGCCACTGAGGGCGCCGGCCGTCCCACCCGGCCGGCCGGGAGGAACCGCGCGTCAGCAGACCCGCAGCGCCACGAGGCTGGTGTCGTCGTCCGTGTCGCCGCTGATCTCCGCCATCAGCTGGTCGGCCAGCTCGTCCGTAGACTCCGACCCGAGCCGCTCGGCAGCGCGCCGCAGCACCGCCAGGCTCTCGTCCAGCCCCTCGTGCCGCCGCTCGACCAGCCCGTCGGTGTAGAAGAGCAGGAAGTCACCGGGGAGCACCCGGGTCTCCTCCTCCGGGTACGCGGCCTCCGGAAGCGCACCGAGCAGGACGGTGTGCGGCGGTTCCAGGAAGCGGCCCCGCCCCTCCCGCACCAGCAGGGGCGGCAGGTGCCCGGCCGTCGTCCAGCGCACGGTCCGTGCACCGGGGTCGTACAGCGCGCACACGGCGGTCGCGGTCGGCTGGCCGGGCGCGCTCAGCGCCACCTCGTTGAGCCACCCCATCAGCGCTCCGGGCCCCGCGCCCGTGAAGGCCAGCCCGTGCAGCGCGCCCCGCAGGGCGGTCATCGCCGTCGCCGCGTCGATGCCGTGCCCGGCGATGTCACCGACCGAGACGAGCACCCGGCCGGACGGCAGCGGATGCACGTCGTACCAGTCGCCGCCCACCCGGTACTCCGCGAGGGCCGGCCGGTAGCGGGCCGCGATCTCCAGCCCCCGGAGCGTCTCCAACGGCGGCGCCTCCGGCTGGAGCGCCTCCTGGAGCCGGAGCACCACCTGGTTGCGGACCTCGGCCTCCGCCTGCGCGGCGGTGAGCCGGTCGAAGCTGGCGCTGAGGGCCACCTCGGTGTGGTGCTGCGCCGTGACGTCCTGGTAGACGCCCGCTATCCCGGTCGGCACGCCGCGGGTCAGGACCGGCTCGGCGGCGATCTGGATGCGGCGCGTCCCGTCGTCGGGACGCATCACCCGCAGCAGGGCCTGCGCCCCCTCGCGCCGGTCCACCAGCGCGGACAGCAGCTCCCGCAGGGCATCACCGTCCTCCGGGTGGACCCGTGGGCCGAGCATCCGCAGCGGCAGCGGCTCCGCTTCCGGCTCCATGCCGAAGATCGCGTACGCCTTCGGGCTCCACCGGGACCGGCCGGTCATCAGATCGTCCTCGAACCAGGCGATCCGGGCCAGCCGCCCCAGCACCCGGACCAGTGCCGGGCTCGTCTCTACGGTGTCCCACACCACCGCGGCCCGCTCCCTGGCCAGGGCCAGCACCTTCACGTGCGCCATGGACCCCGACTCGGGGGCCAGGCCGTCCTCCGGCAGGGCGGGCGCGAACTGCGGCCCGCCGCCGGTGGCAGCCGCCGCGATCAGCCGCACCAGGTCCTCGTGGGCGTACGGGAACACCTGCGCGGCCGGCCGGCCCACCGGCTCGTGGACCCCGCCGATGGCCCTGAGGGCAGCCGCATTGACGTACTCGACGACCTGCGGGCCGTGCGCAGCCGCCCCCACGACCGCCGCGGGCTGCTCCAGCAGGTCCAGCACTGCGGACAGCCCGCGCGGGCCGTCCTCCTCGTCCCGGGCCCAGTCCACGACCCGTCCCGCGGGCTCCGCCAGATCGGCGAACTCCCTGCGCAGGTCCTCGTCCAGCGACACCGGCCCCTCCCACGCGGCGAGGAGCAGCCCGGCCGTACCGCCCGCCCGCCGGACGGGGAAGAGCACCCGCGCGCCCTTCGGCTCGGCACCCGGCAGCCGGGACCCGGCCGTCCCGGCGAGCCCGGTCACCGCCGTGCCGTCCGGCAGCCACACGGGCAGCCCCCCTTGCAGCGCCCGGTGCAGCGGTCCGTCGCACTCGGGCGGCACCCACTGCCAGTGGGCGGCCTCCGGCCGGCTCGCACCGGCCTGCCCGACCAGCTCCAGGCAGCCCGTCTCGGTGCGCCGCCACAGGAAGACCGCCCGGACGCCCAGGGGGCGCAGACCGCCCTCCAGCAGGGTGTCCAGGGCCTCGCCGACACTGTCCGAGGCGAGCACGGCCGCCGTGCCGCGACGGGCCCGGCGCGCCTCGGACACCACACCGGGCGGCCCGTCCGGGACCTCGACGACATGGCTGCCGGTGGCGGCGTTGACGATGTCGGCGGCGGTGTCCACGGCCCCGAGCCCGGTGGACACCGCCAGGTGCACCAGGTGGTCGGCGGCCTCGTCCGGCGGGATGGACAGCTGCGCCGAGAGCGCCCCGGTGGCGAGGTCGAGCAGCCGCCGACGGGCCCGGTCCGCGTGGAGGGCCGTGATCTCGGCGGTCAGATCGGCGACGGCAGCGGCCAGCGCGCTGCCGGAGGGGACACCGGGCGGGGCGGGCTGTGCCATGACATCACCTCCACAGCCGTGTCCCCGTCGATGCGTCTGCCCCGGCCCTCCGGGGCCAAACGGTTCACGGGGAGTACACCCGGTGTCCGGCCGGCCGCCGGAATCGGCGGTGGGGTTTGTCGTCCGGGCGTGCTTTGCTGGGGGCATGATCAATGAGTTCCTGGCCAAGAGCCTGTCCGATGTGGAAGAAGCCGTCCGCAAGGCGGCGGCGGTCGAGATCATGCCGAGGTTCCGGCTGTTGGCCGAGGACGAGGTCGACCAGAAGAGCGGCCCGCACGACCTGGTCACCGTCGCCGACCGGAAGGCCGAGGAGCACCTGACGGCCTCCCTCACCCGGCTGCTGCCGGGCTCCGTCGTGGTCGGCGAGGAGGCCGTGCACGCCGACCCGGCGGTGTACGGGGCGCTGCGCGGGGACGCCCCGGTGTGGATCGTGGACCCGGTCGACGGCACCCGCCAGTTCGTCGAGGGCGACGCCGCCTTCTGCACCCTCGTCGCGCTCGCCCACCACGGGGAGATCCTCGCCTCCTGGACCTTCGCCCCCGCCCTCGACGAGCTGGCCACCGCCGTGCGCGGCGAGGGCTCGTACGTCAACGGCGAGCGGATCCGCAGCGGTTCGCCCGAACCGGGCGCCGAACTGCGCGTCGCCATGGCCCACCCGCTGTACACCTCCGACGAGCACAAGCGGATCCTCTCGCGGCTGGACGTGCCCGGCGTCGCGGCCCGGCCGTGCGGTTCGGCGGGCCTGGAGTACCTGAAGGTGGCCCGCGGCGAGATGGACGCCCTGGCCTTCACCTGGCCCTCGGCCTGGGACCACGCGGCCGGTCTGCTGCTGGTCACCGAGGCGGGCGGGACGCACAGCACCGTCGACGGGGTTCCCTTCCGGGTGGACCGGGACAACGCGCTGCCCTTCGCGGTCGGCCGCGACGAGGCCACCACCGTCCGCATCCGGGACCTCCTGCGCTCGGAATAGCCGGTACGCACGCCGCCCGCCGGGGCCGCCGCAGTCCCGGCGGCCGACGCGGGCGCAATATCCTGGAGGCGCAGGCGCCGCCGGACGAAGGAGTCGCAAGTGCCGTCGATTCTCGATGCGGTCGTGGTGGGGGCGGGGCCCAACGGGCTGACGGCCGCCGTGGAACTGGCCCGGCGCGGCTTCTCGGTGGCCGTCTTCGAGGCCGGCGAGACGGTCGGCGGCGGGGCCCGCACCGAGGAGCTCACCCTCCCGGGCTTCCGGCACGACCCCTGCTCGGCGGTCCACCCGCTCGGCGCCGGTTCACCCGTCTTCGCGACGATGCCGCTGAAGCGGTACGGACTGGAGTGGCTGCACGCCCCGCTGCCCATGGCGCACCCCTTCGACGACGGCACGGCCGCCGTGCTGTCCCGCTCGGTCGCGGAAACGGCGGCGTCCTTCGGGCCGCGCGACGCGGGCACGTACCGGCGCCTCGTCGAGCCGTTCCTCGGTAAATGGGACACCCTCGCCCGGGACTTCATGTCCCTGCCGAGCACCGCGCTGCCCCGGGACCCCCTCACCCTCGCCCGGTTCGGGCTCACCGGGCTGCCGCCCTCCACCTGGCTGCTGCGCCGCTTCCACGACGACCGGGCGCGATCGCTGTTCGCCGGACTCGTCGCGCACGTCATCGCCCCGCTCGGCGGGATCGCCACCGGCGCCGTCGGCATGGTCTTCGCCCTCGCGGCGCACGCGAACGGCTGGCCGATGCCGCGCGGCGGCTCGCAGTCGATCTCCGACGCGCTCGCCGCGTACCTGCGCGACCTCGGCGGCACCATCCACACAGGCTTCGAGGTCAAGCGGCTCGACGACCTCCCGCCGGCCCGGGCGTACGTCTTCGACACCTCGCCGACCGCACTGGCCCGGATCGCCCGCCTGGGGCGCGCGTACGACGGCTACAAGTACGGCGCCTCCGTGTTCAAGATCGACTACGCGCTGGCCGGCCCCGTGCCGTGGACGGCGCAGGAGGCGCGCCGCGCCGGCACCGTCCAGATCGGCCCCGGCAGCCGGGACATCGACGCGGCCCTGCAGCTCGCCTCGGGCGGCCGGGCCCCCCGCAACCCGTTCCTCATCACCGCGCAGCCCAGCCTCGTCGACCCCGGCCGGGCCCCCGACGGCAAGCACGTGTTCTGGGCGTACGGACACGTCCCGGCGCGCTGGGACGGCGACCTCACCGAAGCCGTCGAACGCCAACTGGAGCGCTTCGCACCGGGTTTCCGCGACCTGGTCCTGGCCCGCGCCACCGCCGGCCCGCCGCAGATCGCCGCGCGCAACCCCAACTACGTCGGCGGCGACATCGCCTGCGGCTCCGCCGCGGGACTCCAGCTCCTGCTGCGGCCGAAGCCGTCCCTCACCCCGTACGCAACGGCCCACCCGGCCGTCTTCCTGTGCTCCTCCGCCACCCCTCCCGGGCCGGGCGTGCACGGGATGTCCGGCCACAACGCGGCCAAGGCGGTCTGGCGCCGGCTGCGCGCCGCCTCCTGAGCCACGAACGAGAAAGGCACGATCATGGTGCGCGTGACCCTGGTCCAGGGGGACATCACCACCGAGCAGGCGGACGCGATCGTCAACGCCGCGAACTCCTCCCTCCTCGGAGGCGGCGGGGTCGACGGCGCCATCCACCGCCGCGGCGGCCCGGAGATCCTCGCGGCCTGCGAGGACCTGCGCCGCTCGCACTACGGCAAGGGCCTGCCGACGGGCCAGGCGGTGGCCACCACGGCCGGCCGGCTCCCCGCCGCGCACGTCATCCACACGGTCGGCCCGGTCTGGTCGAAGGAGGAGGACCGCTCCGCGCTGCTCGCCTCCTGCTACCGCGAATCCCTGCGGGTCGCCGACGAACTGGGGGCGCGTACGGTCGCCTTCCCCGCCATCTCCACCGGCATCTTCGGCTGGCCGATGGACGACGGGGCGCGCATCGCCGTCGGAACGGTCTGCACGACGCGCACCCGGGTGGAGGAAGTGCGGTTCGTCCTCTTCGACGCGGCGGCGTACGCGGCCTTCGAGGCCGCCATGCGGTGATCCCGCCCGCCCGCCCGCCCGCCCGCCCGCCCCTCCCGCCCGTCCCCTCCGTCCGCCGGGTCTGTGTTCACGCTGTGGAGAAGGGGGGAGTGGTCATCCCGACGCGAAGGGTCCACGGCCCGGCCGTCGTAGCCTGAGGGCCTCACGGGGGAGGGGATCCACTGATGGAACGACTCGGCGCCGCCGATCCGTTACGCATCGGGCCCTACGCCCTGGCCGGACGGCTGGGGTCGGGCGGGATGGGCACGGTGTACCTGGGGCGGTCGGCGGGCGGCCGGACCGTCGCGGTGAAGGCCGTACGGCCGGAACTGGCCGGGGACACCGAGTTCCGGGAGCGGTTCCGGCGGGAGGTGGCGGCGGCCAGGCGGGTGTCGGGAGCGTTCACGGCCCCCGTGGTGGACGCCGACCCGGACGCCGAACTCCCCTGGATGGCCACGGCGTTCGTCGTCGGCCTCTCGCTGCACCGGGCGGTCGCCTCGCACGGCCCGCTGCCCGGGGCCGCGCTCCGGATGCTGACGGCCGGCCTCGCCGAAGCGCTGGTCTCGGTGCACGGCGCCGGGGTGATCCACCGGGACCTGAAGCCGCCCAACGTCCTGCTGGCCCTGGACGGCCCCCACGTCATCGACTTCGGCATCGCCCGCGCCGCCGAGGGCACCGTGCTCACCTCGACCGGATCCGTGATCGGCTCCGCGCCCTACATGTCCCCGGAGCAGGCGGAGGGCCGCCGCCTCACCCCGGCGAGCGACGTGTTCTCCCTCGGCTCCACGGTCGCGTTCGCGGCGGGCGGCGCGAGCCCCTTCGGCGACGGCCCCGGGGCGGCCGTCCTGTACCGGGTCGTCCACGCCGAGCCGGACCTGTCCGCCGTACCCGCGGGCCTGCGGCCGCTGATCGAGCGCTGCCTGGCCAAGGAGCCGGGCGAACGGCCCACCCCGGACGAGGTCGTCGCCCACGTCCGGCGGGCCGACCGGCCCGCGCACGGTGCGCAGGGCTGGCTGCCCGGGCCGGTGGCGGCCGAGGTCCTCGCACTGCGGGCGGCCCTCACGGCACTGCCCGCACCCGCGCCGACGCTGACGCTCACCGGCCCGACGGAAGTCCTCCCGGGCGGCTCCGGCCTCACCCGCGACCTGCCGGAGGACGGGCGCGGCCCGAGCCGGCGCAAGCTGCTCCTGGGCCTCGCGGGCGGCACCCTGCTCGCCGGGGCGGCCGCGGGCACGGTGTGGGCCCTGAACCGGGACGAACCCGAGCGGGCCGCGGGCTCCGGGACGCGACGCCCCTCCGGGAACGAGGTCGTCGAGGCGAAGCTGGGATGGCAGGTGCGCCTGCCCGCCGCGTGCCCCCAACTGCTCTCGGCGAACGGCACCGTCGCGTGCGTGTCGCTGCGCCAGATCCGGGGACTCGACGGCCAGGGCCATACCAAGTGGACGGTCAACGGCGACGACCACGGCCTCGTCTTCTCCGTCACCGGACCGAACCCGCCGAACGCCGCCGCGGTGGACGGCGGCCGCCTCCACGTGGGCGGTGCGATCGCGAGCGCGGCCGGGGCGGCCCCCAGGACCGCCGTCCTCGGCATCCGGATGGCCGACGGCAAGGACCCCTGGACCGCCGTCCTGAAGGAGGCGGAGGGCTCGGGGGTCTCCGACTTCTGCGGAGTGCGCGGGGGCCGCGCCTACATGATCTCCCAGACGCCCGGCAGTTCCCCCGCCGAGGGATACGGAGTGTGGGCACTGGACCTCGGATCCCGCGCCACCGCCTGGTACCGCGCGGTGGATCCCCGGCCCCTCCTGCAGGCCCTGCCGTACTCCGGGGACGGCGTCCTGTACGCGGGCATCGACCGGCTGGCCGCGCTCGACGCGAAGGGGACCGCCGCCTGGTCGAAGGGCGTCGGGACGGGCGCGCTCGCCGCCACCGCGCGGTACGCCGTCCTCATCGACACCAAGGGCGTGATGACCGCCCTGGACCCGGCGACGGGCAGGCAGGCGTGGCAGGTGCCGGGAGCCGAGCCGGGCGCGCCGACGGCCCAGGACGACGGCATCGCCACCGACGAGCAGGGCACCGTCGTCTACGCCCTGTGGGGTGACCAGGACCGCGGCCTCTCGCTGGCCGCCACGGAGGCCGCGAGCGGCCGGACCAGGTGGCGGACGCCGCTCCCGCCCGACGACCCCGGCTCGGCCCGGCTCGGCGCCCGGCTGCTGTACGCCGACGGCAACGTGTACCGGATCGGAGCGGACTGCGTGCTCTGGGCCTTCGACGCGTCGAACGGCAGGCCCCGCTGGAAGTTCAGCGGCTGGAAGGGTATCGACCCCTTCAGCCTGGTCTGGAGCGCCGGCGACGGCCGGCTCTGCCTCACGAATCCGAACACGACGACGGTCGCCGCCCTGCACGCGAACGGATCCTGATGACGAACCCGCCAGAGCCGACGCGCACGCCGGAGCCGTTGGAGCCGCTCGGCCCCTCGGATCCGCCCGGGGTCGGCCCGTACACCCTCCTCGGCAGGCTGGGCGCCGGGGGCATGGGCGCCGTGTACCTGGGGCGCTCGCCCGGCGGCCGGACCGTCGCGGTGAAAGTGGTACGGCCGGAACTGGCGGCCGACCCCGGCTTCCGGGCCAGGTTCCGCGCCGAGGTGACGGCCGCACGGGCCGTCTCCGGCGCCTTCACGGCCCCCGTCGTCGACGCGGACCCCGAGGACGCCGCGCCCTGGATGGCGACCGCGTACGTACCGGGCGTCCCGCTCGGCCGCGCCGTGGCCCTCGCGGGCCCGCTGCCGCAGTCCGCGTTACGGGCGCTCGCCGCCGGGATCGCCGAGGCCCTCGAGTCGATCCACGCGGCGGGCCTGACCCACCGGGACCTCAAACCGGGCAACGTGCTGCTCGCCCTGGACGGCCCGCACGTCATCGACTTCGGGATCGCGCGGGCCGCCGACGGCACCGTGCTCACGGCGGCCGGCACCGTCCTCGGGACCCCGGCCTACATGTCGCCCGAGCAGGCCACGGCCGGGCAGGTCGGCCCGGCGAGCGACGTGTTCTCGCTCGGGACGACCCTCGCCTTCGCCGCGCGCGGCGTGGGGCCGTTCGACGGCGGGCGGACCGTGGACGTCCTCAAGCGGGTGGTGCGCGAGCAGCCGGACCTGTCGGCGGTCCCGGAGGGCCTGCGGCCCCTGGTCGCCGCCTGCCTGTCGAAGGACCCCGCCGACCGGCCCACGCCGCGCGAGGTCGTCGCGTACGTCGAACGGGACGCGGCCCCGAGTCCCGCGGGAGCGTGGCTGCCGCCCGTCCTGACCGCGGCCGTCGAGGCGGCCGCCGCCGTCATGGCCCCCGAGGTGGCTCCGGCGCCATCCTCCCCGCCCCTTCCACCGGCTGCCCCGCCCGGCCCGCCGCCGGGCATGCCGCCGCACACGCCGTCCGGCCCGCAGGACGCCGAACCGCGCCGCCCGAGCCGCCGTGCCCTGGTGCTCGGCGTGGCCGGCGGAGCCGTGGCGCTGGCGGGCGGCGGTACGGGGCTCGGGCTGTGGCTCACCCGCGGACGCTCCTCCGGGCCCGGTGACGCGAAGAAGTCCGGGCACGCCCCGACCGACCCGGCGCGCCCGCTCGGCACCGACGTGACGGCGGCCCCGCTGTGGACGGCGCCGGTCACCGAGCCCCTCGCGCAGATCACCGGCGAGGGCGAGACGGTCCTCGCGCTCAGCGCCAAGAACGTCTGGGCCGTCGGCCGGACCGGCCTTCCCGTCTGGGGTCCGGTGGCCCTCACCTCCGAGGGGCCGCTCGCAGGTCTCGTGACCCTCGTCGCCACCGTTGCCGACGGTACGGCGTACACCGTGGTGACCGGCGGTGCGAGCGGACGGGAGTCGGTCCTGCGGGCCATCCGCCTCGACACCGGAGCCGACGCCTGGACCCTGTCCCTGAACCCCCAGCAGTCGTCGCTCGTGCCGGGCGAAACGGCGGTCAGCGTGTCGGTGCTGGGCATGCTCGGCGGGAAGGTCTACCTCACCGGCACGACGTCCTCCACCGTCGTGAACCCCTCCGCCGAACCGTCGAAACGCTACGAGTTCCGGAGCGGACCCACGATCTGGGCGGTGGACCCGGCCGAGCGGAAGGTCACCTGGAAGGTACGGCTCTCGGACCCGGACGTGAAGTACAGCCAGGGCAGGGCGTTCCTGCCGTCCTCCGGGACGCGGCTCATGTGGGTGACGGCCAACAACGACGGCAGCCCTGCCAAGATCGCGGGCATCGAGACGTCCGGTGAGGGGAAGGTCGCCTGGGAGCAGCCCTCTCCGGGCGCCGGCGCGACGACGATCGACCAGATGGTGCAGGACGCCCGGGGCCGGCTGAACGACGGTCCGCACTCCTCCGCCGGCGGCTACTTCCTCCACATGACCGACGGGCTGTACGCCATCGACCAGGCCAACGGCCAGATCGGCTGGCGGGCTCCCAAGACCCTCTTCGGGACCGTGGTGGCGAGCCCGGACGGGAAGACCGTCTACGCCGCGGGCATGGGCAGCCCCGTGGCCGTCGCCGGCATGCAGGCCATCGAGGGCCTCGCCACCATCGGCATCGTCGTCTACGCCTTCGACGCCGCCACCGGTGCCGTCCGCTGGGCGGGCAACATCGAGCACCGGATCTCCGGCACCCTCACCCTGCTGAGCGCGGACGACACCGTCTACCTCAACTCCGGCGGCCACCTGTGGGCCCTGAACGCCGAGG
Organism: Streptomyces sp. NPDC085524; assembly: GCF_044541755.1. NCBI lineage: Bacteria > Bacillati > Actinomycetota > Actinomycetes > Kitasatosporales > Streptomycetaceae > Streptomyces > Streptomyces sp. NPDC085524. The sequence goes on along the minus strand of NZ_JBITTH010000015.1, from coordinate 121,628 downwards.
ACGGCAAGGCCCGTTGGAAGTACGTGCTGAACCCCTCCCTGACGTACGGCTCGGTCCCCGTCTGGGCGGGCGCCGGCCGGGTGTACGGCGCGGGCACGAACGGCCTGGTGGCGCTGAGTGCGAAGTGAACGCCCAGCGCCACCAGGCGCCTTACCGCGTGCCGCTCGGCGGCACTGTCCCGTCGGGGGACCCTGGACCAGGGTGCCCGTGTGGTCGAGGGCCGGTGCGTTGCCCTCGCAGCCCGGCGGTCCGGTGACCTGGTTGGCCGGTCGGTCCCGCCGAAGGCGCCCGTACGCAGGTCGGTGGCGCCGCCGCCCCGCCGAAGGGCGGCCCGCTCGGGGCGGGTTGGGCTGTCCGGCCGGGGCCGGGCCGGGTCAGAGGCGGCGGGCGGAAGCGCCCGGGGTGGGGCGCGGGTAGGTCCGGGACTGCTTCACGCTGCCGTACGCGAAGCTCGACTCGATCGAGGCGATGCCGGGGATGGCGTGGATCCGGTCGCGCACCAGGGATTCGTACGCCTCCAGGTCCTCGATCACGACCCGGAGGAGGTAGTCGCTGCTGCCCGCCATCAGGTAGCAGTCCTGGATGTGCTCGATGACGTGGACGTGCTCCTCGAAGGTGCGGACCGCGTCCGCCGTGTGGCGTTCCAGGCGGATCCGGACGAAGACGGTGATCGGCAGCCCGAAGGCGACCTGGTCGACCATGGCCGTGTAGCCGCGGATCAGGCCCGCCTCCTCCAGCCGCCGGACCCGGCGCAGACAGGGCGAGGGGGAGAGGCGCACGCGGTCGGCGAGGTCCTGGTTGGACAGCCTTCCGTCGGCCTGCAATTCCCGGATGATCTGCAGATCGACTGCGTCCATGGCCACTCCTTGGCAGATTCTGCCCCAAACGTATGTCCGGGAGGCAGAACTGGCAATCGACTGCCCCGGCCCAGGCCCTAGCGTTGCGGGTGTACGGAATCCCGTACGCGTACGAGCCCGAAGCTGGAGCCGCCACCCTTGGTTGCCATCGACACCACGGCCGCCGCCGCACACCCCGCGGCGGCCGGCCGTCTCCGGCTCTCCCCGCAGGCCGCGGGCATGGCGGCCCTGCTGGTGACCGTGGCGATCTGGGCCGCCTTCGCGCTCAGCGCCCGCGCACTGAGCGCCTCCTCCCTGCTGCCGGCCGACGCCGCCCTGCTGCGCTTCGGCGTCCCGCCGGCCGTGCTGGCCCCCGCCCTTTGGCGGCGCAGGCACCGCATCGCGGCCGTCCGGCCGGGCCCCGCGATCAAGATCGTGTGCGGCGCCGGGGTGCCCTTCTTCCTCGCGGCGATGCACGGCGGCGCCCTGACCTCCGCCGCGTTCGTCGGCTCGATCGTCCCGGGCGTGGTCCCGCTGTTCGTCTCCGCGCTGATGATCGCCCGCGGACACACCGTGCCCCGCGGCACGCAGGCGGCCGGGCTCGCGCTGATCGCGGCCGGCGTGGCCGCCCTCGTCTGGCGCTACGTGGTCCCCGTGGACACCGACGTGCTGGCGGGCTCCGGCATCCTGCTGGTGGCCAGCGGGCTCTGGGCGCTGTACACGGTCGGTCTCAAGGAGGTCGGCCTCGATCCCGTCGGGTCGATCGGCCTGCTGTGCCTGCCCTCCTTCGCGATCATCGGGCTCCTCGTCCTGACCGGCGTGCTGCCGACGGGCCTCGCGCACGCGGCCGGCTCCGACATCGCGATGTTCCTGGTGGTGCAGGGCCTCGGGGTCGGCCTGTGCGCCGGCCTGCTGTACGCCTTCGCCATCCGCCGGCTGGGCGCCGAGCGCAGCTCCGTCGTCGGCAGTCTCAGCCCGGTCGCCGTGGTCCTGCTCGCCATCCCCGTACTCGGGGAGTCGCCGACCCCCGCCGTGCTCGTCGGCGTCCCCCTCATCACCGCCGGCGTCGTCCTCGCCAACCGCCGCCCACGACACAAGGTTCCCGCAGATGCTTGAGCTCCTCCCGCCTCCTCCCGCCGACCCGCTGTGGGTCCTCACCGACGAGTTCGGCGCCGACGAGCGCCCCGAGCGGCTCAACCTCGTCCTCGGCGTCTACCGCGACGAGTCGGGCCGCACCCCCGTCATGGCCGCCGTACGGGAAGCGGAGATCCGGCTGGCGGAGCGCTCCGCCTCCAAGGAGTACCGGGGCCTGTCCGGCAACACCGCCTTCAACCGGGCCCTGCTGGCGATGGTCCTCGGCGCCGGGGGCCCGTCGGAGCGGGCCGCGGCCGTCCAGACCGTCGCCGGTTCCGGTGCGCTGCGCCTGCTGGCCGACCTGATCTGCCGGACCCGCCCGGGCACCACGGTGTGGATCAGCGACCCCGCCTACGTCAACCACCGGCCCATCCTGGAGGCCGCCGGGCTGAAGGTGCGTACGTTCGGCTGGCGCGACGCCACGGGTGCCTTCGACACGGAGGGCGTGCTGCGGGAGCTCGGCGGCGCCGGGCGCGACGACGTCGTCCTGCTCCAGGGCTCCTGCCACAACCCCACCGGCGTCGACCCGCAGGTGGACGACTGGGAGGCGCTGGCCGAGTCGGCCGTCAGCCGCGGCTGGGTGCCCTTCGTCGACCTCGCCTACCACGGCCTCGGCGACGGGCTGGAGGCCGACCTGCTGCCCACCCGGATGCTGGCGTCGCGCGTGCCCGAGATGCTCGTGGCCGTCAGCTGCTCGAAGAACTTCGGCCTCTACAGCGACCGCGTCGGCTGCGCCATCGTGCTCGGCGCCTCGGCCGCCGCCGCCCGGCACGCCGAGACGGCCCTGCAGAACGCCGCCCGCACGCAGTACTCGATGCCGCCCGAGCACGGCGCCGCCGTGGTGACGGCGATCCTGGAGGACACCGGGCTGCGGGACCTCTGGCGCGCCGAACTGGACGTCATGCGGGCCCGGATCACGGCCAACCGGGCCGTGCTGACCGGGCACCTCAGCGCGCTGGGCCGGGGGGTGGAGGCCGGTGTGCTGGCACGGCAGAAGGGCATGTTCTCGATGCTGCCGCTCACACCGGCGCAGATGCTGGTGCTGCGCAGGGAGTTCGCGATCTACGGAACCACCTCGGGGCGCGTCAACATCGCGGGCCTTCCGGGGGACCGGATCCCACGGCTGGCGCACGGCATCGCGGCGGTCATGGCCTGAAGCCCCGTGTGCCGGATCGCGGCGTCGGCCGCCCCGCCGCCCGGGGCGGCGGGCCGTGCCGGGGGGCCGGTCGTCGCCGGGGCCCCGGACAAGGGCAGTCCCCGGCAGTCCGGTCGATTCCACGAGCCATCCGCCGTCGCAGGTGGCTCCCATGGTCGAACGCGGTCCGCCGGGGGCCTGGCCAGAGCCTGGACAAGGGTCACGCGGGCCTCTGAACGTCTCCAGAGGGCGGCTGCGGCTCTTTCCGGTGATCCGGTGTAAAGATGAGTTTCCTCCCTATTTGTCCAGAGTCAAGGGGTTCCCGGACGTAAGCTGAAAGAGATCTGCGTCGTGCTCGGAAACGAGCCCGAACGAAGGTGCTGCCATGACCGCATGGTCGATCTCGCACGGACCCGGAGCGACGGCCTGGGCACCCGACACGGTCACGTCCGATCCGTACAACGCGCAGACACCCACGGCCGCCCTCCTCGAGCCCGTCACGCCCGCAGGGGCCTTCTTCGTACGCGACCACTTCGGCATCCCGCAGACCACGCCCCAGCTGTGGCGCATGCGCCTCGGCGGCGCGGTCGCCACGCCCTTCGAGATCGGCTACGAGGAGCTGCTCGGGCTGGAGCGCCGGGAACTCGACGCCGTCCTGGAGTGCGCGGGCAACGGCCGCGCACTGATGACTCCCCGTCCGCCGGGCCTGCCCTGGAGCCTGGGAGCCGTGGGCTGCGCCCACTTCGCGGGCGTCCCCTTCCGCGCCCTCGCCGCCCGCGCCGGGATCCGGCCGGCCACCGTGGAGATCGTCTTCACCGGCGCCGACTCCGGCACCGTGCACGGCCTGCCCACGCCCTTCGAGCGCAGCCTGCCCCTCCCCGCCGCCCTCCACCCGGACACCCTCCTCGTCACCCACATGAACGGCGAACCGCTCGCGCCCGAGCACGGCGCGCCGGTCCGCCTGGTGGTCCCCGGCCGGTACGCGGTCGCCGACGTGAAGTGGCTGGTGGGGGCCCGGGCCGTGACGGAGCCGTTCGCCGGGGTCTTCCAGGCCGAGGAGTACGTCTACACCGCCTCGCGCGGCACCCCCGAAGGCCCCGTCACCACGGTCAGGGTCAAGTCGCTCATCACCGAACCCGATCCGGACACCGCCGTGCGCCGCGGCCACGAGATCCTCGTACGCGGCCGGGCCTGGTCCGGCGACGGCGTGTCCGTACGCCGCGTCGAGGTCAGGGCCGCGTACGAGGGCGACGACGCCCGCGGCGGACAGGGCGACCTCGGCCGGCTCGGCGACCGGGACTGGAACGACGCCGTCCTGGAACCGCCGCCCGGACCCTACGCCTGGACCGGCTGGTCCTACCGGTGGACACCCCGGCGCCCCGGCCCGTACCGGCTGCTGGCCCGCGCGACCGACGAGCACGGCGACACCCAGCCGCCGCGGGCGCCGTGGAACGCCCGGGGTTACGGCTGCAACCCGGTGTCCTGGGTCGAAGTGGTCGTCGTCTGAGGCGTCCGCAGCACCCCCGGGCGCCCGGAGGGGGCACCCGGGGACCGGATCAGGGGCCGCGCACGCCGGTCCCCGTGGCGGTGAGGGATATGAGCGAGATCGAGGTCATGACCACCGCGTCGCTCGGCGACACCAGCTACCTCCTCGTCAGCGGTGACGAGGCCGCCCTGGTCGACCCGCAGCGCGACAGCTGGGGACTGCTGGAGTCCTGTACGTCCAGGGGGGTGCGGATCCGGTACGTGCTCGAGACGCACGTGCACAACGACTACGTCTCCGGCGCCCTGGAGGTCCGCGCGGCGACCGGCGCCACGGTGGCCGGCCCGGCCCGCGCACCGTACGCCTTCGAGCACCTGGCGCTGGCCGAGGACGACGAGATCTCCGTCGGCGACGCGACCGTGCGGGCCATGGAGACCCCCGGCCACACCGCCGAGCACACCTCGTACCTCGTCTTCGACGACACGGACCTGCCGCCCACCGCCGTCTTCACCGGAGGCAGCCTCCTCGTCGGCAACGCGGGCCGCACCGACCTCGCCGGTCCCGGCCGCACGGAGGAACTCGCGCGGGCCCAGTTCCGCACCCTCGGCCGCCTCGCGCTGCTGCCCGACGACACCCGGGTGCTCCCGACGCACGGCGCGGGCAGCTCCTGCGCGGCCGGGCCGGTGGCGCGGGAGCGGACCAGCACCGTCGGCGCGGAACGGCGCACCAACCCCGTACTGGCCACCCGGGACGAGGAGGAGTTCGTCCGGGGGCGGCTCACGGGCCTGCCGCCGTACCCCGCCTACTACCGCCACATGGCGCCGATCAACCGCCGGGGGCCCCACGTGCTGGGCGGCCCGCCCGAGCCCCGCCCGCTCACCCCGGCCGTGGTGGAGGGGCTGGCCGGCGGCGGCGCGCAGATCGTCGACGGGCGCGGGCGCGCCGAGTTCGCGGCCGCCCACCTGCCCGACTCGCTCTGCGACGAGCTGGACGAGCGCTTCGCCGGCCTGGTCGGCGAGATCGTGCCCTTCGGCACCCGCCTCGTCCTGGTCCTGCCGGAGCCGGAGGAGGACGCGGCCCGCGAGGCGATGACGCAGCTCCTGCGGATCGGCTACGAGGACGTCGCCGGCCACCTGGCGGGAGGCATCGGTGCCTGGGAGGCAGCCGGCCGCCCGCTGCGCTCCTTCCGCACCGCGGACGCCTCCGAACTGGCCGGCCGCCTCCACGGGCGGTACCTGCTCGACGTCCGCCCCGAGCGCCACGAGGGCGGGACCCCCGGCACGCTCTGCATACCGCTCGCCGAACTGCCCCACAGGCTCGGCGAGCTGCCCCGGGACCGGGAGGTCCACGTGGTGTGCGGCACCGGCCGGCGCGCGACGATCGCGGCCGGGCTGCTCGACCGCGCCGGGATCCCCGTGACCGCGGTGATCCACGGCGGCGTACAGGACCTGATGCCGCACGCGTGACGAACGGAACGCACACGAGAGGAACGCACACGAGAGGAGCGGACCATGAGCGGCAACGGATACGCCCATCCGGAAACCCTGGTGGACACCGAGTGGCTGGGCGCGCACCTGGACGACCGGACGGTACGCGTCATCGACGTGGACGAGGACACCACCGCCTACGAACAGGGCCACATACCCGGCGCCGTGGGCTGGAACTGGACCACCGACCTGCACACCGCCGTGGGCCGGGACTACCTGGACCGCGAGGCCCTGGGGAAGCTCCTCGCCGACGCCGGGGTCGGCTACGACACCACCGTGGTCCTCTACGGCGGCAACAACAACTGGTTCGCCGCGTACGCCTACTGGATCATGCGGCTGCGCGGCTTCAACCGGGTCAAGCTGCTCGACGGCGGCCGCAAGAAGTGGGAGCTGGAGGGCCGGGAGACGACCCGGGACGCCCCCACCTACGAGCGCACCGACTTCACGGTGACGGGTCAGGAGAACCCGCAGTTCAGAGCGATGCGCACCGAGGTGCTGGAGTGCGTCGGCCGCGGGGTCCACATGGTCGACGTCCGCTCGCCGGAGGAGTACCGGGGCGAGAAGCTGGCGCCCCCGCACCTGCCGCAGGAACAGGCGCAGGTCCCCGGACACATCCCCGGGGCCGCCAACGTCCCCTGGGCGCAGGCGGCCAACGACGACGGCACCTTCAAGTCCGCCGACGAGCTGCGGATGCTGTACCTCGGCAAGGGCATCACCCCGGACCGGGAGGTCATCGCCTACTGCCGGATCGGCGAGCGCTCCTCGCACACCTGGTTCGCCCTCCACGAACTGCTCGGCTACCCCGACGTCAAGAACTACGACGGCTCCTGGACCGAGTACGGCTCGCTGGTACAGGCCCCCGTGGCCCTCGGCTGAACCCCGGCCGGCCCGTCACACCCAGTTGACCTCGGCCCGCTCCAGCAGCGGATCGTCCGTCAGCTCGAACAGCGGCACGGCGTAGTTGGCGGAGCCGAACCTGCCGCCGAAGTGCAGGCCGAGCACCCGGTGGTCGGCGAGGTCGAAGACCGGGGAGCCGCTGTTGCCGCCCAGCGTGGAACAGTCGTGGGTCATCGTGAACCCGGCCCCGTCCGCATCGGGCAGGAGCGCGGTCGCCGTGCCGGGCTGGAGCCGCTTCACGTTGTAGACGTCCATGAAGATGCGGCTCATGGCGGCCGGTTCGTTGCGCCGGCCGTCCGCCGCCGGGTAGCCGACCACGTACACGGGCCGCCCGGCCAGGTCCGGCGGCGCGTCGGCGGCCAGCGCGAGCGGGGAGGGCAGCGCGTCCCCGCCGCTGCTCGCCGGGGAGACCCGCAGCAGGGCCATGTCGACGTCCCGGTGGATGCCGAGCACCTCGGTGACGTCGAACTCGAACGAGCCGTCGGCGGCGGGCGCGCCCAGTTCCTCCGCCGTGTCGATCCGTGCACCCATGCCCTGCCGGAAGGCGAAACCGCCCCGGCCGTCCGCGTGCGCGAACTCGGCGGCGACGTGCCGGTTGGTCATCACGGCGAACGGCGAGACCAGGAAGCCGGTGCCCAGCCAGTCCAGTCCGGCGTGACCGGAGACCTCCACCCGGCCGACGCGCGCGATCGACCGGCGGATGCCTGCCCGCTGCCCGTCCAGCAGCGCCCAGTCGCCCTGCTGGGGGGCGAAGTCCTGGCCCTGGACGAGGATCGCGGGCCTGCCTTCGAGGAGGACGATCGCCTCGACGCCGAAGTACTCGTCCTCGTCGACGTCCCCGGAGCGGCCGACGGCCAGCTTCTCCAGCCCGCGCACCCCCGCCGCGAGCACCTTCGCCCGCTCCTCCCGGGCCGCCCGGCCGATGTGCGCGGCCGAGGCCTCCCGCGCGGGCAACTCCTCCTCGGACTCCGGGACCTCCGCCTCCAGCAGCCCGCGCACGCGCTCCGCGACTGCCCGCAGGTCCTCCGTGAACACCTGCTCGGGCCCGGTCGCCACCGGTGATCCACCGCGCATCTCACACCTCCTGAGGCCGTGCCAGCGCCGACTGGGCCGCCGCTATCTCGGCGTGCACCTCCGGGAAGTGCTCCCGCAAGTGGCCCATGATCGCGCTCAGTTGCGTGCCGACGTTCACGAACGCCGTGGTCTTGCCCTGGAAGCTGACGTCCGAGACGCGCCGGGTCCCGCGGTGCAGGGCCACCACCGTCCAGTCGTCGGTCAGCACGGGCGAGCCGGAGGAGCCGCCGCGGGTGTCGGTGAAGTAGCGCACGTCCCGCTCGTCCGTCTCGAACACCAGGTTGTTGCGCAGCGCGATCCGCTTCGGCTCCCCGCCCGGGTGCTGGATGATGTTGACGGCCACCGGCGTGTCCGCCGACACCGCCAGCGGCTCGGTGGCCACGCGCAGGCAGGGCCGGGGCGGGGTCCCGGTCAGCCGCAGCACCGCGTAGTCGAGCCCCTCGTCCCAGGCCACGAGTCCGCTCGCCCGCGCCTCCTCGCCGTCCGTGTCGTCCTCGCCGACGTAGTCGAAGCGGGACCGGGAGCCCTGCGCCTGGAGCTGGAGGTCCGCCGGACCGGCCACCCGGCGCTCCTCGGCGGTGCGCTTGCGGGCGTTGACCACATGGTGGTTGGTCACGAGCAGCCCGGGGGCGATGAGCCAGCCCGTGCCGTTGTGCGGCAGCGCCACCGGCCGGAGCAGCGCCCCGCCCTCGTACGGCAGGACCTTGACGCGCGCCACCGAGGCACCGGCCAGCGCGCCGCCGCCGAGGAAGCCGAACGGCACGGTGTCGTCCCGGAAGACGATCTCCTCCTTGGTCTCGCCGGTCGGGACGTCGGGAGCCACGTCGGGCTCGCCGGCCGCGTCGCGCACCACCCGGTCCAGGGCCCCCAGTACGACGTCCCGCGCGGCGGCGTCGGTCAGCTGGTCGGCGGCGTTGCGCAGCCACACGGCCAGCGGCACCGTTCCGTCGATCAGCCGCTCCACCCGGTTCATCTCGTTCAGGTCCGACTGGACCTGCGGGCCGGGCGCCGCGAGCAGCGGCAGGGAGCCCCGGTACTTCGGCAGGATGCCCTCGAAGAGCAGCCGCCGGAGCGCCGGGTCCGTCAGCCCCTGCTCCACCGCGGTGTCGCGCAGCCGCACGATGTCGTCCGGCGTGAGGTACGGGTCGCTCATGGTCCGTCAGGCCGCTCTGTGGCCGTTCCCTTCGTGCGGGGTCCGCTCCGCGGGTGCGGGTGCGGGTGCGGATTCGGGTGCGGGTGCGTGCGCCGCGGGCACGGCGGTGCCGGGGGTGCCCGAGCCCATCGCCGCGGCCACGCCGGACGCGAGGGTGCCGCTGCGGTCGTCGAGGTCCAGCAGTTGCCGTGCGAGCGGGTCGAGCGTGCCGCGCCGGCGGGCCTCGCGCAGGATGCCGGCCATCCCGGCGTGCGTGCCGCTGCTCGCCCGCGCCCGCGGCCCGTCCGGCGGGGCCACGGCCTCCTCCAGCAGGTCAAGCAGGGCGCCGCGCAGCTCCGGCCGGCGGGCCACGGCCCGGCCGATCGCCTCCGCCAGGGTGTCCAGTACGCCCTCCTCCGTATCCGGCAGGCCCACCACGTCCAGCGTGCGCTCCAGGACCCGCGGGTGCTCCCGGGAGACCTCCGCGGCAGCCGCCCGCACCAGCGCGGGCTGCCGCGCCAGCTCGGCGTCCGTCAGCCGCCGCAGCCGCTCCGCGAGCCTGCCACCGGCCTCCGTGTCACGGTCCTCGGAGCCACCCCCCAGCCGGGCGCGGGCCAGCAGCGCGCCCAGCGCCTCGAAGTCCCGGCCGAGGTCCGTGGCGATCTCCTCGGCCTCGACCAGGTCGGCGCCGGCCGCGGCGAGGTCGCCGTCCTCCTGCGCGAGCCGCGCCGACAGCAGGAGCAGCTCCAACTGGAGTTCGGGGAAGCCCGCCCGGTCGGCGCCCTCCACCGCCGCGTCGGCGGCGGCCCGGGCCTCGGCGCGGCGGCCCAGCCGGTCCAGGGTCTCCACCCACAGGGGGTGCAGCGGGCTCCCCGGGGTCCACGGCCGGCGTTCCGCGAGCCGGGCGGCCGCCGCCCCCGCGTACTCCTGCGACAGCAGGTCCTCCACCTCGCGGGCGGTGATCCGCTCCCAGTCCTCCTGGTCGGCCTCCGCGATCACCGCGTCCGGGGTGTGGCCGCCCAGGTGCCCGGTCAGGTACGCGGCGGAACGCGCGGTCATGTCCTGGTCCGCCCCGTCGAGGAACCGCTCCACTCCGGGCAGCCAGCGCTGCTCCACCGTGCGCGGGCTCTCGTTGAGCCGCAGCCGGTGGTAGATCTCCTCGGCCCGCGCCTGCGGCCCCTCGCGGACCGCGTAGTACGCGACCGCCCGCGTCCCGACCGCCCGCATCAGGTCGGTCCGGGCCCGGTCGGCCAGCCGCAGCATGATCGCCCGCAGGTCGGCGCGGTGGCGCAGCGCGCCCGGACCGGTGTCCTCCACGAGGTCCAGCCGGGCGAGCAGCCCGAACAGCCGCTCGGCCTCCCCGTCCGGAAGCTCCCCCAGCCCGCACGGCCCGGCGAGGACCTCGCGGATCAGCCCGGGAGTGATGGTCCGCAGGGCCAGGCCGCCCTGGGCGAGCGCCCGGACCCGCCCGTCGCCGATCCTGCGCAGGATCCGCTCGTACAGGGTCCCCTGGATCAGCAGCCGGTCGACCTTGCGGAAGAAGCGCCGGCGCCTGGCCGGCAGGCTCCCGATCAGCTCGCCCAGCGCCTCCGGCTCCGCCTCCCCGCCCTCCTGCACCGCCGCCCGCGCGGCCAGCTTCAGGCTCAGGGGATGCCCGCCCACCCGCGCGGCGAGCTCCTCCGCGAGCCGCCCGTCGGTGACCCCGCAGGACACCAGCAGGGCCACCGAGGCCGCCGGATCGAGGTCGCCGAGCTCCATCGTCCGCGGCTGCACCGGGCGGGCCGGGTGCGGCGCCGGGAGCCGGCCGGAGACGATGGTCCGCAGCCTCGGGTGGACCTCCCGGAGCGCGGAGTGCACGGCCCACATCCGGCCGAGTTCGGGGGAGCCGGGTACTGGGCCTCCTCGAAGGAGTCGATGACCAGCACCAGCGGCGGCTCCGGCTGCCCCGGCGGGCTCTCCACGGCCCGTACGACGAGGAGCGCGAGGCGCCGCGCCAGATCCGCCTCGCGCGCGGAGGCCAGCGCGTGCACCCCCGAGGAGGACAGCCGTCCCAGGGTGGCCCGCGTGGTGGAGAGCCCGTACAGCTCGTCGACCGCGCCCTGTTCGGCGCGGTGGGTGCCGGCGGTCTCCTCGCACTCCCGGGCCAGCGCGTTGAACTCCTCCTGGTGGCGGGGGTACTGGATGCCGAGCTGGCGGGCCATCTCCGCGACCAGGGTGGCCGGTTCGTGGACCGAGAGGGTGGGCCGCTCGAAGTCGGCGTAGGCGAAGGGGAAGCGGGCCGGGGAATCGCGCAGGCTGTCCAGGAGCAGCTTCGCCAGCAGGGTGCTCTTGCCGATCCCGCCGAGCCCGTGGACCAGCACCGGGACCTCCGGGGCGCCGGGGGCGGAGTCGACGTAGGCGCGCAGCTCGGCGAGCTCCCCGGCCCGCCCCTGGAAGGAGTCCCGTACGAGCCGCTCCAGCGGCTGCAGCAGCCGCGCCCGCTCCAGCAGCCGCTGGACCACGGCCGGTTCGGGGACGCCGGTGACGCCCGGGATCCGGGTGAGCCACAGCACCGCCCGCAGCACGTGCGGCAGTTCGTCCGCTCCCTGCCCGGAAAGGTCCGGGGGAGCGCCCCCGAGGTAGGCCAGCGCGGTGCGCTCCGGGCACGGGCCGGGCGGGATCTGCTCGGCGTTGGCCAGCAGCGCGAGGTGCGCGGCCTGCGGACCGGCCAGCCCGCTCAGCGCGGCGTCGCGGACCTCCGGATCGAGCGTCCAGGCGAGGGTGTCGCGAGTGCCCGCAGCCCGGCAGTCCTGCACCAGTTCCAGGACGGCCTGCCCGGAGGGCCGCTCCTCGCCGGGCAGCCGCAGCCGCGCGGGGTCGAACCGGCCGAGCAGGCAGGCGGCCTCCCGGTACGCCCGGCGCGGGCCCGTCACCGGAGCGGGCCCGGGAGCGGCGGCCGCGTCCGAGAGCCGCTCGCGCAGCAGCGCCGCGAAGTCCTCGCCGGGGGCGAGGGAGCGGTAGAGGCGGACCGTGTCCTCGGCCGCGGTGCAGACCTTGCGCATGTAGCTGTCCGGGCCGGGTGCCGCGCCGGCCCGCAGGACGGCGGGGACGGCCGCCTCCACCAGGGCCGCGGTCCCCGGCCCGTCCGGGGGCGGGCGCCCGGCGGGCGGCGGGGCCTGTGCGAAGAACTCGCCGAAGAACTGCCGCAGGTCCTCCGCCCCGGCGACCCGGGCCGTGTTGCGCACCTCGTTCTTGCGGATCTCGTACGGGAGCTGGCGCATCGTGGAGGAATAGCCGAGCAGGACGAGCCGGGGCGCGCTGTGCGGGCCGACCGGGGTGTGCTCGTAGATCGTCAGGGCGAGTTTGCCGATGCAGTCCCAGACGTCGGAGTTGACGTCGAGCTTGTCGCACTCGTCCAGGACCAGCCAGAACCGCTCCTCGGCGGAGGTGGCCTGGCTGACGATGCGGTGCACGGCCGCTTCGATCGAGGGCAGTGGATCGTTCAACCGTGTCGGATTCAACGGTGAGATGCCGTCCTGCGCGTCCGCGACGAACTCGGCGAGCCGCTGGACCACCTGCTCCGCCGTCGAGGTCCGGCTCAGGGTCACCCTGGCCGGACGGAACCCGCAGTGCGCGCCCAGGTGCCGGATCAGGGCGTAGGAGTACGAACGCCCGCTGTCCGGGTCGCCGTCGACCACCAGGACCGTCTTCTCGGGGTCCTCCGCGAACTCCCGCAGGCCCGCGCGCAGATCGGCCCGGTCGATGAACACCTCGGCCCCGCCCCGCAGCACGCTCGTCAGATAGTGGTCGCGGGGCGGTTCGTGCAGCTCGGCGGCGTCCTCCAGCTGCCGTTCGAGCCGCAGGACCACCTCTCCGGCGGGCAGCGAGGTCAGCGAGTCGAGCCGGCCCAGGGCGTCGAGCAGCAGCCGCTGCGTCCCCACGCCGTCGTTGCGCACGGCCCTGACCAGGGCCACGGCGTGTTCGCTGCTCGATCCGCCGAAGCGGATGCCGCCCACGAACTCCCGGGAGAAGCCGAACTGGAGGAGACGGGGGCGCGGTTCACCTTCGAGGAACAGGTAGTCCCGCACCCATTCGGTGACGAGGTCCCATTCGGTATCGGTGAGCGACATAGCGCACCTGCACAGCCGCGGCCGCCACTGCGGAGCGGGAAGACGGACTGTTGATACCCCTCATGGTTTCATCGGCCCCCGCCGGTCGCAAGACGGCCGAACACGGCCCTGACCTGCGCGCGGACGGGCTCGGTGGCCAGGTACTGGCGGATGCCGTGGTGGTTGCCGCTGTCGTTGACCACCAGGTGGTCGGTGACGAGGGCGGGCGGTCCGTACTCGGGCCGCAGCCAGTGGTCGAGCGCCACCAGGTCCCGCAGGTCCGAGGCGTTGGACCAGGCGGCCACCCCCGCGGGCACCGCCGTGGGGTGCGCGAGGAGGTCCTGGATCTCGGTGATGCCGAGCGGGGAGCCCACCGTGACGAACAGGCTGACGTCCCGTCGTGCCTCGCGCAGCACCTCGTACGCGATGATCGTGCCGAGGCTGTGCCCGAGGACGACGAGCGGCCCCTCGCCCACCGCCGCCAGCTCGGCGCGCACGACGTCCCGCATCGCCTCGCCGACCCCGCCGAAGAAGTACGCGTGGACGTCCTTGAAGGTGAGGTCCACCAGCCGCTCGAAGACCGGCGTGCGCAGGAACCCGGGCAGCGGCAGCGCCTCGCGCAGGTCCGGCGGGTCACCGGTGACGGGACTCCGGTCGAGGGTCTCCGCCGAGTACGTCATCTTCGCGAGCCACCCGGCCAGCGGCTCCCCGCCCGCCACGGCCCCCGGGCTCCCGTCCGCGGGCCCCTCCGGCAGCGAGCCGCACTCCAGGCGGGCCTCGTCCAGCGTGCGCTCGATGAACTCCTCGGGGGTCCGGGCCGGCCCGGGCTCCGCCAGCTCCTCCAGCGGCGCCGGGCCGCCGGCCAGGGGGTCGGGCTCGTCGTCGGGCAGCGGGTCCTCGTACCGCAGCGGGGCCCAGTAGGCCATCCGGGAGGCGTTCCCCATGTCGGTGCCGAACAGGGCCCGGTCCCACTGGGACTTCAGCAGCTCCTTGCGCACCTTGTTCCCGTTGCCGTGGACGTAGACGATCGTGGCGTCGGTCATGACAGGGACATACCGCGCCCGGAGCCTCCCCGTCGGCCCGGCGCGCCCCGCGCCACCCGAACGGCCGAGACCGTGTACAGGGGTGCGTCCGACGCAGAGCCCCCCGCCCATGGCTCGGATAGGGTGAATCGGTAGGAATCGGGCCCCCCGGGGTGAGGTTGGTGCATTGGACACGTACCAGTCGGCGAGCGAGGTGCCGGACCAGCCGGCCGCGGCTGTCGGGTACGCGGGCGTGCTGCGCGAGCTGCTGCCGATCGCCCTGTGGCGGGAGGACGCCGACGGACGGGTCGTGGAGTGGTCGCTGGCCGCCCAGGACCTGCTCGGACACCGCCCCGAGGACATCATCGGCCTCATCGGCTCCGAGGTGCTCGTCCCCGAGGCCAACCACGAACTCGCAAGCCAGCTGACCCGGCGCGTCCAGGCCGGCGAGACGGTCATCGGCACCCTGCCCGTGCGCCACCGCGACGGGCACCGCGTCCCGATGGAGATGTGGATCGTGCCCGCCGCCGACCCGCAAGGGCGTACCGGCGCCATGCTCGTCGCCGTGGAGACCTCCGAGGTCCTCCACATGCGCGACTCCCTCGCGACCCTGCAGAGCCTCTTCACGCAGTCGCCCATCGGCCTCGCCACCCTCGGCCCCGACCTGCGCTTCCTGCGGGTCAACGACGCCCTGGCCCGGATGAACGGCGTCTCCGCCGCCGAGCACCTCGGCAAACGCCTCACCGAGGTGGTGCCCGGGGTCAACGCGACCGCGCTGGAGGCGACGATGCAGCAGGTCCTGGACCGCGGCACCGCCGTCGTCGACGTACGCCGCACCGGGCGCACCCCCTCCGACCCCGACCACGACCACACCTGGTCCTGCTCCTACGCACCCCTGCTCGACGGCTCCGGACGGCGCCTCGGCCTGATCGCCTCCCTCATCGACATCACCGAGGGCCAGCGGGCCCAGGCCGCCGCGGACCGGGCCCGGCACCGCTTCGCCCTGCTCGCCGAGGCCGGCACCCGCATCGGCACCACCCTGGACCTGCACCAGACCGCCCAGGAGATCGCGGAGGTCCTGGTACCGCAGCTCGCCGACTCGGCCGACGTCCAGCTGCTGGTGGCCGTGCTCGACCCCGACGACACCGCCGCCGCCGGATCCTCCCGGGGCGTCCTGCGCCGGCTCGCCGCCGTCTTCCCCGACCCGGCCGCCCCCACCGCGAAGCTGGCCGCCGGACAGACCTTCCAGCTCCCCGTGGACAGCGTGTACGAGAAGGTCATCACGGAGGGGCGGCCCATGGCCCTCTACGCCTCCGACGTCCCCGCGCTGATCACCGACCCGCGGGCGGACGCCCTGCGCGGCTACCTCGCGACCCTCGGCTCGGCCCGGATGGTCCCGCTCGTCGCCCGCGGCAAGGTCCTCGGCGCCGTCGCCGTGACCCGGCTGCGCACCCGCGAGCCCTTCGACGAGGAGGACTGCGTACTCATCGACGAGCTGGTCGCCCGCGCCGCCCTCAACATCGACAACGCCCGCATGTTCACCGCCCAGCGCCGGGCCGCCCTCACCCTCCAGCGCAGCCTCACCAACAGCCCGCTGCCCGAGGTCACCGGCCTCGAACTCACCGGGCGCTACCTGCCCGCCAGCGACCACGACGTCGGCGGGGACTGGTTCGACGCGATCCGGCTCCCCGGCGGGCGCACCGGACTGGTCATCGGCGACGTCATGGGCCACGGCATCCACGCGGCCGCCGTCATGGGCCAGCTGCGCACCGCCGTACGGACCCTCGCGCGCCACGACGTGCCCCCGGACCGGCTGCTGCGCTCGCTCGACGCCGTCGTGGCCGAGCTGGGCGCGGACGAGATGGCCACGTGCGTGTACGCCGTCCACGACCCGGCCACGAACGGCTGCGTGGTCGCCCGCGCCGGGCACCCGCCGCCCGCCGTGGTCGCCGCGGACGGGACCGTCACCTTCCTCGACGGCCCGCCCGGCACCCCGCTGGGCACCGGCACGAGCCCGGGCGGCGGCCAGGAGTTCCGCACCGAGGAGGTGCGGCTGCCCCCGGGGAGCCTGCTCGTGCTCTACACCGACGGGCTCATCGAGGCCCGCGACCGCGACCTCGACCAGGGCATGGCCCAGCTGGCCGCGGCCCTGCGGCGGGCCGGCCGGCCGCTGGAGGAGCTCTGCGACGGGATCCTCGGCAGCCTGCTGCCCGTGGCCCCGCAGGACGACGTGGCGGTACTCCTGGCCCGCGCCCGGCCGGTCTGAGCCCTGAGCGGGGTGCGTCCGCGCGGTCCGCGTGGTGCGCTCCCGCGCGGGGAGCTTCCGGGCGGTGTGCGTCCGCGCGGCCCGCATCCGGGCCGTTCGCGTCCGCGTGCTGCGGGCCCGCGGCGTCCTCGCGGGACGCGGGTCACCAGGCCAGGTCCTCCAGCGCGTCCAGGTCCAGCGGCGCCGACGGCTCCTTGCCCCCGGTCAGCGGCACCTCCGCCCAGATCACCTTGCCCCGGTCGGTGTAGCGGGTGCCCCACCGATCGGCGTACTGCGCGACGAGGAACAGCCCGCGCCCGCCCTCGTCGGTGGTGGCCGCGTACCGCAGGTGCGGTGAGGTGCTGCTGCCGTCGGAGACCTCGCAGACCAGGCTGCGGTCGCGCAGCAGGCGCACGCGCACGGGCGCGCTCCCGTACCGGATCGCGTTGGTGATCAGCTCGCTGAGGATCAGCTCGGTGGTGAAGGAGATGTCCTCCAGGCCCCAGGCGGTGAGCTGCGCCGCGCCCGCGTTGCGCACCCGGGAGACGGCCGAGGCCTCGCCCGGCACCTCCCATTCGGCGATCCGGTCCGCCTCCAGCCGCCGGGTGTCCGCGATCAGCAGGGCGATGTCGTCGCTCGGTACCGGGAACAGCATCGCGGCCAGTACGTCGGAGCAGGCCTGGTCGGGGTCGCGGCCGGGCCGGGAGAGGATCTCGGCCAGCAGGTGCAGGCCGGTGTCAAAGTCCCGGTCGCGGTCCTCCACGAGCCCGTCGGTGAACAGCACGAGCCGGCTGCCCTCGGGAAGCTGCAGCGCGGAGCTCTCGAAGGGCATGCCGCCCACGCCGAGGGGGAGCCCGGCGGACAGCTCGGGGAACTCCACCCGCCCGTCGGCGTGGACGAGCGCGGGCCCCGGGTGTCCGGCGCTGGCCATCACGCAGTGGCCGGAGACCGGGTCGTAGACGGCGTACAGGCAGGTCGCGCCGGTGACTCCGGCTCGCTCGCCCAGCCCTTCGCCATCGCCCTCGCCGTCCGCAACCTGCCCGTCGCCCCCGTTGTCGATCTGGTCGATCCGGCTGATCAGCTCGTCCAGGTGGCCGAGCAGCTCGTCGGGCGGCAGGTCCAGGGTGGAGAAGTTGTGCACGGCGGTCCGCAGCCGCCCCATGGTCGCCGCCGCGTGCACCCCGTGCCCGACGACGTCGCCGACCACCAGCGCCACCCGGGCCCCGGGCAGCGGGATCACGTCGAACCAGTCCCCGCCCACCCCCGCCTGCGCCGGCAGGTAGCGGAAGGCCACCTCGACGGCGCTCTGGTCCGGAAGCACCCGGGGCAGCAGGCTGCGCTGGAGCGTCACGGCCGTCGCGTGCTCACGGGTGAAGCGGCGGGCGTTGTCGATGGAGACCGCCGCGCGGGCCCCCAGCTCCTCCGCGAAGGACAGGTCCTCCTCGTCGAAGGCCTCCGGGGTGTCGGCGGCCCGCCAGAAGTTCGCCATGCCCAGCACGACGCCGCGCGCCTGGAGCGGTACGGAGATCAGCGAGTGCAGCCCGTAGTCCAGGGCCTCCCGGGTGCCGACCCTGTCACCGGCCCGCCAGCCCATGGCGGCGTTCAGGTCGGGCGCCAGGACCGCGTGCCCGGCGTCCAGGGCCGCCGCCATCGGCGCCGTCGGCACCACGAACTGGATGACGTCGCCGACCGGCTGCAGCGGGGAGTCGTCGCGCACTCCCGTGATGGCCGCCCTGCGCATCTCCGTGTAGACACCGGCCGCCAGCGGCTCGTCACCGCGCAGCACCGGCTCCAGCAGCTCCACCGTGACGAAGTCCGCGAAGCGGGGGACGGCGACCTCCGACAGCTCCTCGGCGGTGCGCACCACGTCCAGGGTCGTGCCGATCCGCACCCCCGCGTCGTACAGCAGCTGGAGCCGGCTGCGGGCCTCCTCGGCCCGCCCGGAGAGCGCCGCGAGCTCGGTGGAGTCGCGCAGGGTCGTGACGGTGCCGGTGGGGCGGCCCCGGTACGGCTTCGTGGGCCGTACGTTCACGGCGAGCAGCCGGTCGCCCGCCCGGAGCACCTCGTCCGTCGCGGCCCGGCCGGAGGTGAGCAGCTCGGCGGTGCGCGGGTCGAGGCCGAGGTCCTCGACATGCTGCCCCTCGGCGTCGGGCGGCAGGCCGAGGAGGCGGCGGGCCTCGTCGTTGGCGAGGTCGAGGCGGTGGTCGGGGCCGATGATCAGCACGCCCTCGCGGACGGCGTGCAGAACGGCCTCGTGGTGCTCGTTCATCCGGGTCATCTCGGCCGCTCCCAGCCCGCGGGTCTGGCGCCGCAGCCGCCGGCTGACCAGGGCTGCTCCGCCCGTGCCGAGCAGCAGCGCACCGGCCGCCGCGCCGAGCAGCAGGGGCAGCTGGCCCTCCACGGCGTCCGTGACGTTCTGCACCTCTATGCCGGTGCCCACCAGGCCGACCACGGTCCCGCTCGCGTCCCGCACCGGGACGACGGCGCGGACGGCGTCGCTGGGCTCGCCCCGGAACGTCTCCGTGAAGGACTCGCCGGCGGCGGCGCGGGCGATGTCACCGGAAGCGCGCTTCCCGATCAGCTCGGGACGCGAATCGGTGTAGCGGATCCCCTTGAGGGTCATGACGGCGATGAAGTCCACTCCCGAGGCCCTGCGCGCGGCATCGGCCAGGGGCTGGAGGGCGCCGGTCGGATCGGCCGACTTCAGGGCGGCCGGCAGCCCGGGGGCGTGCGCGAACGCCTCGGCGGCGGCGAGGGAGCGGTTGCGGGCGTCGCGCTCCGTGTCGTACCGGGCCTGGATCACCAGGGCCGACGCGGCAGCGGTGATCAGCAGCAGCACGATCACCGCCTGCAGGGTGAAGACCTGACCGGCGACGCTGTGCACCCACCGGGACAGGCGCGCGGACAGGCGCGAGTCCCTCCCGGTCGGCTGGCGACCAAAACGTCCGGTCATGAGCCCTTTCTAACACTCTCCCGGGTGTTTGGAGCGGCTGCTGCGGCCACGGAGGCGGCACGGTACGCGCGGGGACCGAGGCCGACGTACGCGGTGAAGTGCTGGCGGAAGGTCACCTCGCTGGCGAAACCGGCGCGTCGGGCCACCTCGGGCACCGGGTGGTCGGTGCGCTCCAGGAGCTTGCGGGCCTCGTCCAGCCGGTGGTCCAGCAGCCAGCGGTGCGGTGTGGTGCCGGTGGCGGCGACGAAGTGGCGGGCGAAGGTACGGGGGGCCATGCCGGCCCAGCGGGCCAGGGTGGCCACGTCCAGCGGCTGGTCGAGGCAGCGCAGCGCGCGCTCCCGTACGGCGGCCAGCGCCTCGGCCGTCCGGTCGGCGGCCGGGACGGGCCGGTCCAGGTACTGGGCGTGCTCCCCGGCGCGGAAGGGGCCCGTCACCATGGACCGCGCGATGGCGGCGGCCGCCTCGGCGCCGTGCGCGCGCCGCACCAGGTGCAGGCAGAGGTCGATGCCGGAGGCGACCCCGGCGGAGGTCCACAGCCCGTCGTCCTCGACGTAGAGCGGGGCGTCCTCCACGACGATCCCCGGGTAGCGGGCGGCGAGGTGCGGGGCCAGTGACCAGTGGGTCACCGCCCGGCGGCCCTCCAGCAGCCCCGCCTCGGCGAGGACGAACGCGCCGGCGCACAGGGCGGCGACGGGCACCCCGCGGGCGTGCGCGGCCCGCAGCGCGGCGAGGACCGGCTCGGGCGTCGGATCCCCCGGATCGGCCAGCGCGGGCACGACCACCAGGTCGGCTCCGGCCAGCCAGTCGAGCCCGCGGTCGGGGGCCAGGCTCAGCCCGCCGGGCAGCGGGATCGCCCCGGGCTCCACGGCACACCGGCGCAGCTCGAAACCGGGCACCCCGAGGGCGGTGCGGTCCGGTCCCCAGACCTCGGTGATGACGGCGAGGTCGAAACTGCGGATGCCGGGCTGCACGAGGACGGCGACACGCTGCATCCCGCCATCCTGCCAGGGCCTCCCGGCGGTCCGGCGGCCGCGCCGCCACCGGGACTCCGCCCCGGGGAACGGTGGAAGGGCGGGGCGGGGAGAGGCTCCGCGCAGCGGCACCCCGGGGCGGCCCGCACGCGAGGGGGCCGCCGGGGCCGGGCGCGCGGCGGGGCACCTCCTCGGCCGTCGAACGTTTCCAGGGGTCGGACGGGAGAGCGGTGGTTGCGTTCGACGGCCTGCGGGGGCGCCCCGCCGCACACCCGGCCCCGACGGCGCGGGGTGAGGCCGCGCGGGCGCCCCGACGGCTGCCAGGGTGGCAGGATCTCATCGGTTCGGGTCAGCGGCACCCCTGTGGCCCGCCCCGCGCAGCGACCAGCATGGAGCCATGACGAACACCGCGATCGAGATCGCCCCCAACAGTGCCCTGCTGGTCATCGACGTGCAGAAGGGCTTCGACGACGCCGCCTTCTGGGGGCCCAGGAACAACCCGGCCGCCGAGGCGAACATCGCCGCCCTCATGGACGCCTGGCAGGCGGCCGGCCGCCCCGTCGTGCTCGTCCAGCACGCCTCCCTCCGCCCGGGATCCGTGCTGGCCGCGGAGCACCCCGGCTACGCGCTCAAGGACTTCGTCGAGGAGCGGCGGTACGAGTCCCTCCTCGTCACCAAGACCGTGAACTCCGCCTTCTACGGGAGCCCGGACCTCGGCGAGTGGCTCAAGGCCCAGGGCATCGGCCAGCTGGTCGTGGCCGGGATCCAGACCAACATGTGCGTCGAGACCACCGCCCGCATGGCGGGGAACCTCGGCTACGAGGTCCTGGTCCCGCTGGACGCCACCCACACCTTCGACCTCAAGGGGCCGGACGGGGTCTCCCTGACCGCCGACCAGCTGGCGACGGCCACCGCGGTCAACCTCCAGGGCGGCGGCTTCGCCCGGGTGGTGACCACGGCCGAGCTCCTGGCCTGACCCCGGACGCGGCAGAGGCCCGGCACCCCCGTCGGGGGGGTACCGGGCCTCGGGACCGTCAGGGTCAGAGGACGTCGGCGGCGATGTCGGCCGCGACCTGCTCCAGCAGGGGACCCGCGTTCGGGATGGACTTCGCCGGGTCCGGCTCCAGGGCGGTCAGCGGGTACGCCTTGCGGATGCCGGCCCCCTCCAGTGCCTCCTGGCTCAGCAGCAGGCGCCCGCAGACCGCCACCACCGGCTTGCCCGCGGCCCGCGCCGCCGCCGCGACACCGGCCGGGGCCTTGCCGTGCAGGGTCTGCTCGTCCAGCGAACCCTCACCGGTGATGACCAGGGTGGCCCGCTCCAGCGCCGGGGCGAAGCCCAGCACCTCCAGCATCAGCTCGATGCCCGGACGGAAGCTCGCGCCCAGCAGCAGCGCGCCGTAGCCGATGCCGCCCGCGCCGCCCGCACCCGGGGAGGCCGCGAGCTCGGCCGCCTTCGAGCCGATCGACTTCTCCAGCACCGACGCGTAGTGCGCCAGCGCCGAGTCCAGCGTCGCCACGTCCTGCGGCGTCGCGCCCTTCTGCGGGCCGTAGACCGCCGCGCAGCCCTTGGGGCCGGTCAGCGGGTTGTCCACGTCGCTGGCCAGCACGAAGTCGACCTCGGCGAAGCGCGGGTCGATGCCCGACAGGTCCGCCGAGGCCAGCTGCGCCAGTGCGCCGCCGCCCGGACCGACCGGTTCGCCGTTCGCGTCCAGGAACACCGCGCCCAGCGCCGCCAGCATGCCGGCGCCGCCGTCGGTGGTGGCGCTGCCGCCCACGCCGAAGACGATCGAGCGTGCGCCCGCGTCCAGCGCGGCCTTCAGCAGCTCGCCCGAGCCGTACGTGGTCGCCGTCAGCGGGGCGAAGGTGCCCGCCGGCAGCAGTTGGAGCCCGGAGGCCTCCGCCATCTCGACCACCGCAGTGCCCCCGCGCAGCGCGAAGGCAGCCGTGACCTGGTCGCCGAGGGGTCCGGTGACCCGTACCTCGCGGCGTTCGAAACCGGCCGCCACAGCGGCCGCGACCGTGCCGTCGCCGCCGTCCGCGACGGGGAGCGTCTCGATCTCCACGTCCGGTACGGCCTTGCGAAGGCCCGCCGTCACCCGCTCCGCGACCTGAACGGCCGTGAGCGAGCCCTTGAATTTGTCCGCGGCGATGAGCACGCGCGCGGCCTCAGTTACTGCTCCGTCCGTCACCTTGCTATTCCCTTGCTATCGAACAGTGCAGTCGCGCCCCCATGAGCTTATCCGGAGGATCCTCCTATGCCCATGAGTGGCCTGGGACACACACGGCGTGCCATGCCCCTAAATACGGATATACGCCTGCATAGTGTGGCCGCATGAGCGCGGAATCACTGGAACAGGCACGTCCGGATGGACCGGTCGGGGGACCGGACGCCCCTGTGGACGGCACCCCCGACCGGCAGGTCGTCACCATCGGGGTGATCGCCGTGCTGGCCGTCGTCGCCTGGGCGGCCCTCGCCAAGGGCTCCTTCGACAGGGCGTCGGGCACCGCGCTCGCCTGGGTGCTGGACAACTTCGCCTGGCTCTTCGTGATCGCCGCGGACGTCTTCCTGGTGATGTGCGTCGTGCTCGCCATCAGCCGTTTCGGGCGCATCCGCCTCGGCCGGGACGACTCCGAGCCCGAGTTCACCAATCTCGCGTGGATCGCGATGATGTTCAGCGCCGGCATGGGCATCGGCCTCATGTTCTACGGGGTGGGGGAGCCGCTCACCCACTACCTGATCCCGCCGCCGGCCTCCGGCGCGGCCCCGGCCACCGGCGCCTCCGCCCTCTCGGCGATGGAGTACTCCTTCTTCCACTGGACGCTCACCCCGTGGGCGATCTACGGCATCGTCGGCCTCGCCCTCGCCTACGCGACCTTCCGCAAGGGCCGCGGCAACCGGCTCAGCTCGGCCTTCGTCCCCCTGATGGGCGAGGAGCGGGCGAACGGATGGCCGGGCAAGGCCATCGACCTGCTCGCGGTCTTCGCCACCGTCTTCGGCACCGCGACCAGCCTCGGGCTCGGTGCGCTCCAGGTCTCCAAGGGCCTGAACATCACCACCGGCATCGAGGACTCGACCTCCGTCGAGCTGATCATCATCGTCTCGCTCTCGGCGGCGTTCGTGCTCTCCGCCTTCTCGGGCCTGCACAAGGGGGTGAAGTGGCTGAGCACGATCAACATCGTGCTCGCCGCCGCCCTCATGCTCTTCGTCTTCGTGCTCGGCCCGACCGTCTACGTCCTCGACGTGATCCCCGCAAGCGTCGGCGGCTACCTCCACGAGCTCCTGCCCATGGCCACCCGCACCGGCGCCTTCACCGACTCCGAGTGGCTCGGCGCGTGGACGATCTTCTACTGGGCCTGGTGGCTCTCCTGGGCCCCCTTCGTGGGCACCTTCATCGCCCGCATCTCCCGCGGCCGCACCATCCGAGAGTTCCTGATCGGCGTCCTGCTCGTCCCCAGCGGGGCCACGGTCGTCTGGTTCTGCGTGATGGGCGGCACCGCCATCCGCCTCGACTCCACGGGCGCCGTCGACTTCGCCGCCACGATGAAGGAAGGCACGGAGGCCTCGCTCTTCGCGATGCTGGACGCGCTCCCGCTCGGCACCCTCACCTCCTGGGTCGCCATGCTCCTCGTCATGACCTACTTCGTCACCAGCGCCGACTCGGCCTCGCTGGTGATGGGCTCCCTGACCAGCCGCGGCTCGCTGCACCCGCCCACCTGGCTGGTCGTCACCTGGGGCGTGCTCATGGCGGCCGTCGCCGCCGTGCTCCTCGTCGCCGGAGGCCTGAAATCCCTGCAAACGGCCACCATCCTGGTGGCGCTGCCCTTCGTCGTCGTCATGATGCTGCTGTGCTGGGCCCTGCTGAGGGAACTCCGCGAGGACCCCGGAGCGGGCCCCGCCCGCCACCACGCCCTGCACGGCATGCGGGACGCGGTCCGCGCCATGGTCGGCGACGCCCTCACCGAACAGAACGCCGCCCGCCATCCGAGACTGCGGCGCGTCGCCGAGTCCAGGACCCGGGACGACGGCGGGACGGGTGCTCCGGGGGGCCCGGATAGGGTGGCTCGGTGACCACCACCGATGATTTCGCCACCTACATCGCGAGCCTGCCCCGGGTGCTGGCCGGAGCGGCCGCCCTCTACCGGGACGCCTCCGGACGGGTTCTGCTCGTCGAGCCCAACTACCGCGAGGGCTGGGCCCTGCCCGGCGGCACCATCGAGTCCGACCGGGGCGAGTCCCCGCGGACGGCCGCCCGCCGCGAGAGTGCCGAGGAGATCGGCATCGACGTGCCGCTCGGCAGGCTGCTCGCCGTCGACTGGTCGCTGGATGCGGGCCGCCCGCCGCTCGTCGCGTACCTCTACGACGGCGGAGTGCTGACCGCGGAGCAACTGGCCTCCGTCAAGCTCCAGGAGGAGGAACTGCTCTCCTGGAAGCTCGTCGAGCCCGCCGAACTCACCGCCCACCTCCCCGGAGCGCTCGGACGGCGCGCCCAAGAGGCCTGCCGCGTCCTGGAGTCGGGCGAGGGCACGGTGGAGCTGGAGAACGGCCGCCACCCGTCCGCGTCATAACACGGCGTTTACCGCAACCAGGACAGAATCAGCTGATGATCACGATGTACGCCTGGCCCAGCACCGCCGACGGGCCCGACGCCCTGCCCATGGTCCACTTCACGACCGACCGGCAGGAGGGCGGGGAGGTCACCCCCGACGGAACGCCGGTCTGGCTGTTCGACACCGCGATACGCGAAGGCGGTTGGGCCCTGTTCACCGACTTCGACGGCTGGTCCGTACCGGCCGCCGGGTGGGAGGCCCTGTACCGCCGTGAGGACGACCTCTTCGCGGTCAGCGGCCCCGGCGCCTGCGAGGGCTGGTACCAGGGCAACCTCGGCGCCCACGCCGACTGGGTGACGGCGGCCGCCGCCCGGCAGAGCGTGGTCCTGCTCGCCGCCCCCGTCCAGCACCCGTCCCTGTACGGCTACGCCGTGGAGGCCGGCGCCGCGTTCGCCCTGCTCGTGCCGCTGATGGTGGTCTGACGGGCCGTTCGTCCCAGAATGTGGGGCATGAGCGAGCGCGACCCCGGGGCGGACCCCGACCGGATGGACCTGCTGCACCGCCGGCTCGACCGGATCGAGGAACTGCTCGCCCCCGACACCCCGCAGGCGGAGGAGAGACCGGCCTGGCGCCGGCCGACCGACGGCGAGGAGCGCTGGGCGGTCACCGCGGCGATCCTGGTCGCGGCCGGCCTGCAACTCGCCCTCCCGGCCCGGCTGACCGTCGACCCGCGCTGGCTGCTGCCGGCCCTGGAGCTCAGCCTGCTGGTGGCGCTGGCCGCGCTCCATCCGCACAAGCGGTTCGACCGCAGATCGCACCTGCTGCGCGCACTCGGCCTGACCCTGGTGGCCGCCGTCAGCCTGGCCAACGCCTGGTCCGCCGTGAAGCTCGTACGCGAACTGCTCCACGGCACGGGCCCCGGCGGAGCGCTCGGCCTGCTCGCCACGGCCGGGGCGGTGTGGGTGACCAACGTGATCGCCTTCGCGCTCTGGTACTGGGAACTGGACCGGGGCGGCCCGGCCGCCCGGGCCCAGGGCGTCAAGGACTTCCCCGACTTCCTCTTCCCGCAGATGACCCAGCGGGGGATCGCCCCGGCCGACTGGGAACCGTACTTCGGCGACTACCTGTACGTGGCCTTCACCAACGCCACCGCCTTCAGCCCGACCGACACCATGCCCCTGACGATGTGGTCGAAGTTCCTGATGCTGACCCAGACGTCGGTGTCGATGGTCACCGTGCTGCTGGTGGTGGCCCGGGCGGTGAACATCCTGCAGTGAGCGGGCGGGCCACCCGCTAGGCGGGCAGCCTGCCGGACTCGAAGTCCAGCAGCCGCACCTTGCGGTCCACCCCGCCGCCGTAGCCGGTCATGCCGCCCGAGGCGCCGATCACCCGGTGGCACGGGACGATGATCCCGACCGGGTTCTTGCCGTTCGCCAGGCCCACCGCCCGCGAGGCGCCGGGCTTGCCCAGCCGGGCCGCGAGCTCCCCGTACGACCACGTCTCGCCGTAGGGGATCCGTACGAGCTGGTCCCACACGCTGCGCTGGAACTCCGTGCCCTCCAGCCGCAGCGGGAGGTCGAAGGCGGTGAGCTCCCCGGCGAAGTACGCGGTGAGCTGCCGCACCACTTCGGGGAAGGGCTCCTCCGTGGCGGCGACCCGCTCCCCGAAGGCCTCCTCGGCGGGCCGGTGGCGCTGCCCGGTCATGTAGAGGCCGCTGAGGACGCCTTCCGTGGCGACCAGGGTGAGCGGGCCGTAGGGGCTGTCGACGACGGTGTGCTGCTTGGCGGTCATGACGGGGGCTCCTCAGACGGGCAGGTGGTTGATGGGGTGGGCGTCGGTGGCCCAGAGGTACTGGACGGCGTACGCCCGCCAGGGCCGCCAGCCGGCCGCCCGGGCGGTCAGCGCGGCCGGGGTGGACGGCAGGCCCAGCCCCTGCGCGGCCCGCCGGACGCCCAGATCGGACGGCAGGAAGGCGTCGGGGTCGCCGAGGGCGCGCATCGCGACGACCTCGGTGGTCCACGGGCCGAAGCCGGGCAGCGCGTTCAGCTGCACGCGGGCCGCCTCCCAGTCGCTGTCGATGCCGAGGGGCAGCGACCCGTCGGCGAGGGCCGAGACCAGGGTGGTGAGCGTGGTGCGGCGGCTGCGCGGCAGGGCCAGGGACTCCGGATCCAGCCCGGCGAGCGCCTGCGGGGAGGGGAAGAGGTGGGTCAGCCCGCCCAGCGGGTCCTCCACCCGCTCCCCGTGCGCGGCGACCAGCCGGGCGGCGTGCGTGCGCGCCGCCGCCGTGGACACCTGCTGGCCGA
This sequence comes from Streptomyces sp. NPDC085524, assembly GCF_044541755.1. Taxonomy (NCBI): domain Bacteria; kingdom Bacillati; phylum Actinomycetota; class Actinomycetes; order Kitasatosporales; family Streptomycetaceae; genus Streptomyces; species Streptomyces sp. NPDC085524. The sequence goes on along the minus strand of NZ_JBITTH010000015.1, from coordinate 94,320 downwards.
GGACCGCCCGTACGGCGAACTCCGCCGCGTCGACCGTACGCGGGACCCGGCGCCCGGGGGCCTTGTCCACGAGCGGGGCCAGCAGCGGGTCGGTGCGCAGCTGCTCGTCGACCGCCTCGGGATCGGCGTCCAGGTCGAGCATCCAGCGGCAGCGGCTGATGGCGATGGTCAGGTCGCGCAGGTCGGTGAGGGCGAGGCGGCAGCCGATGTGGTCGGGCGCCGGGGTGAGGGCGACGATCCCGGTCCCGTACGGGAGCCGCAGCGTGCGGCGGTAGGCCCCGTCCCGCCACTCCTCCACCCCGGGGACGGCGGTCGCGGCGAGGTGCCCGAAGAGGTTGTCGGGGTTGAGGGGGGCCCGGTAGGGGAGCCGCAGGCTGATGGTGCCGGGGATCCGGGGCTGCCGGTTGCGGTGGGCCTTCTCGGAGCGCAGCCGCAGCTCGCTGGGGGAGAGCGCGAAGACCTCGCGGACGGTGTCGTTGAAGGTGCGGATCGAGGAGAAGCCGGCGGCGAAGGCGACGTCGCCCATGGGGAGCTCGGAGGTCTCGATCAGCAGCCGGGCGGTCTGGGCGCGCTGGGCCCGGGCGAGGGCGAGCGGGCCGGCGCCGAGCTCGGCGCGCAGCTGCCGCTCCACCTGGCGGGTGGAGTACCCGAGGCGGGTGGCGAGCCCGGGAACGCCCTCGCGGTCCACCACCCCGTCCTGGATGAGCCGCATCGCGCGGGCGACGGTGTCGGCGCGGGCGTTCCACTCGGGCGATCCGGGGCTGGTGTCGGGCCGGCACCGCTTGCAGGCCCGGAACCCGGCCTGCTGGCAGGCGGCGGCGCTGGGCAGGAAGGTCATGTTCTCGACCTTGGGCGGCACGGCGGGGCAGCTGGGCCGGCAGTAGATCCGGGTGGTCAGGACGGCGGTGAAGAACCAGCCGTCGAAGCGGGCGTCCTTCGACTGCACGGCCCTTACGCAGCGCTCGGTGTCGGTGTGCATGCCCTCAAGCATCCGGGGTCGCCGTACCGCCGGCTGGCGGTTTTCCGACATCAAGGCTACCGGGGGGCCAGCCCGCGGGCCCCCGCGCCTCAACCCCCGACGGGGCTGGAGGTGTGCCCCTGCGCGGCACCCGGGGCTCCGCCCCGCACCCCGCGCCCCAATCGCCGGCGAGGCTGGATTTGCCCTCGGCGGCGCCCCAAAGACAGGCGGGCCCAGGGGGTCGCCTCGGCGGTAATTGCCCCCCGGCAATCCAGCCGCGCCTGGCCGGCGGCAGCAGCCCCATCCAGCCCCGCCGGCGTTCGAGGCGCCGCCGGAGGCAAACCAGCCCCGCCGGCGTTCGAGGCGCCGCCGGAGGCAAACCAGCCCCGCCGGCGTTCGAGGCGCGGGGGCTCGGGGGCTCGGGGCGCAGCCCCGGGAGGGGGCCGCGCCCGGGGCGGGATGCGCGAAGGCCCCGGGGCCAAGTGGCACCCGGGGCCTTCGTACATCTGCCAGGCCTAGCGCAGCGTCGCGGCGCGGGCCTCCCGCCGGTTGTGGCGGAACGTGTTCGCACGACGCGTCGTCGCGAACAGCGGAATCGTGGCCGCCAGAGCGATCTGCAGCGCGCAGCCCGTCTGGAGCAGCAGCTGACCGCCCGGCGCGTCGAACGCCCAGGCGGCGAGGAGCCCCATGGCCCCGACGATCCAGCTCAGCATCGCCACCGCGAGGACACCCCGCGGCTTGGGGTACTCGACCCGGCTCACCATCAGCCAGGCCACCCCGATGATCGCCAGCAGCGTCGGTACGAACGGCAGCTCCAGCAGCACGATCGAGACGACCGTCAGCGCGCCGAAGGGGCTCGGCATGCCCTGGAACATGCCGTCCTTCATGGTCACGCAGCTGAATCTCGCCAGGCGCAGGACCACCGCGAGCAGGACGACGATCGCCGCGAGCGCCGACATCTTCTGGTGCGCGTCGTCGGCGACCATGCCGTAGACCAGCACGAAGTACGCCGGCGCGAGGCCGAAGCTGATCAGGTCGGACAGGTTGTCCAGCTCGGCGCCCATCGGCGAGCTGCGCAGCTTGCGGGCCACGATGCCGTCGAAGAGGTCGAAGACCGCCGCGAGGAGCATCAGTATCACCGCGGTCGCCGCGCTGTGCCGGGCCATGCCCGACTCGCCGCTGCCGGTGAGGTGCGGGATGAGGATTCCGGTGGTGGTGAAGTACACCGCCATGAATCCGCACGTCGCGTTGCCGAGGGTGAGGGTGTCCGCTATCGACAGCCGCAGCGAGAGCGGCATGTCGTCCTCGGTGGACTCCTCCTCGGCGGCGGACTCCGGAACCCAGCCTGCGGCCGGAGTCTCAGGGTCAGTCACGGTCAATTCGGGTCACCCCCGCGGTGGTGGCCTGACCGACCTCGACCGCGACCTCGACACCCCCGGGAAGGTAGATGTCGACGCGGGAGCCGAAGCGGATCAGACCGATGCGTTCGCCCTGCTCCACCTTGGTACCGGCCGGCAGGTACGGGACGATGCGCCGCGCGACGGCGCCGGCGATCTGCACCATCTCGATGTCACCGAGCTCGGTGTCGAAGTGCCAGACGACGCGCTCGTTGTTCTCGCTCTCCTTGTTGAACGCCGGAACGAATCCGCCGGGGATGTGCTCCACGGACGTCACCGTGCCCGCGAGGGGCGCGCGGTTGACGTGGACGTTCAGCGGGCTCATGAAGATCGCGACCCGGGTGCGCCCGTCCTTCCACGGCATGATGCTCTGCACCACACCGTCGGCGGGGGAGATGACCCGGCCCTGGGCGATCTCACGCTCGGGGTCGCGGAAGAACCACAGCATGCCCGCGGCGAGCGCGGTGGCGGGCACGGCCGCCGCGGCCCAGCGTCCGGACTTGCGGGCCCGGGAGAGGCTGAGTGCCGCGGTGGCGACGGTCGGCAGAAGCCACGGCGATGCTCCGCGCGCGAGGCGTACGCCAAGGAGGCTGTCGCGAGGTGCAGAGGTTTGGCTGTGGGGCATGGATGACCTTCGTAGCGGGTGATTGCCGCGCCGCAAACAGGGGGACGGGACGGCGGCTTTACTGGAATGCTATCGGTTGCGCGCAACAACTGGGCAAGCCAGAAGCCGAGTCGATGGCCGTCAGCCAGTCGCCGGAAGTGGTCCTTATGCGGCGAATCGCAGGACGATTCGCCGCAAAAGGGACTTTCAGCCCTGGAGGCGGTACTCCTCAAGCAGGCGTCGCCCGATGATCATTTTCTGGATCTCGGCAGTACCTTCACCGATCAGCAGCATCGGAGCCTCCCGGTAGAGACGCTCGATCTCGTACTCCTTCGAGAACCCGTAGCCGCCATGGATACGGAAGGCGTCCTCGACGACCTCCTTGCAGTACTCGGAGGCGAGGTACTTCGCCATCCCTGCTTCGAGGTCGTTTCGTTCCCCGGAGTCCTTTTTGCGTGCCGCATTCACCATCATCGCATGGGCGGCTTCGACCTTGGTAGCCATCTCGGCCAGCTTGAACTGGATCGCCTGGTGTTCGGCGATGGCCTTGCCGAAAGTGTGACGTTGCTGGGCATACGAGACACCCAGCTCGAACGCACGCTGAGCGACGCCGCAGCCACGTGCCGCCACGTTCACGCGGCCGACCTCGACCCCGTCCATCATTTGGTAAAACCCTCGGCCGGTCTGGCCGCCGAGCACCCTATTGGCCGGAATGCGCAGTCCGTCCATGATGAGTTCGGTCGTGTCGACGCCCTTGTAACCCATCTTGTCGATCTTGCCCGGGATGGTCAGGCCCGGACGGACCTCACCGAAGCCCGGCTCCTTCTCGACGAGGAAGGTCGTCATCGACTTGTGGGGCGCGGTGCCCTCCGGGTGTCCTTCGTCACTTCGGACGAGAACGGCCACCAGCGTCGAGGATCCGCCGTTCGTCAGCCACATCTTCTGGCCGTTCAGGACGTACTCGTCGCCGTCCTTCACCGCCTTCGAGGTGATGGCCGACACATCGGAGCCCAGCGCCGGCTCGGACATCGAGAACGCGCCGCGCACCTCGCCCAGCGCCATGCGGGGAAGGAAGTGGTCCTTCTGCTCCTGCGTGCCGTGCTGCTTGAGCATGTACGCCACGATGAAGTGCGTGTTGATGATGCCCGAGACGGACATCCAGCCACGCGCTATCTCCTCCACGCACAGTGCGTAGGTGAGGAGCGACTCACCGAGGCCGCCGTACTCCTCGGGGATCATGAGGCCGAAGAGGCCGAGCTCCTTGAGGCCGTCGACGATGTCCTGCGGGTACTCGTCGCGGTGCTCGAGCTCGGTCGCGACCGGGATGATCTCCTTGTCGACGAACTCGCGGACGGTCTTGAGGATCTCCCGCTGGACGTCGGTCAGCCCGGCGGTCTGGGCGAGTCGGGCCATGGCTACTTCCCCTGTTCCTTCAGCTGCGGGCGGCCGGGCTGCTCGCCGCCGCGCTCCTTGATGTACGTCTCGGTCGGGACCATCACCTTGCGCCGGAAGACGCAGACGAGGGTGCCGTCCTGCTTGTAGCCCTTGGTCTCGACGTAGACGATGCCGCGGTCGTTCTTCGACTTCGACGGGGTCTTGTCGAGGACCGTGGTCTCGCCGTAGATCGTGTCGCCGTGGAAGGTCGGCGCCACGTGCCGCAGGGACTCGATCTCCAGGTTGGCGATGGCCTTCCCGGAGACGTCCGGCACGGACATGCCCAGCAGCAGCGAGTAGATGTAGTTGCCCACGACGACGTTCTTGCCGAAGTCGGTCGTGTTCTCCGCGTAATTGCTGTCCATGTGGAGCGGGTGGTGGTTCATGGTCAGCAGGCAGAAGAGGTGGTCGTCGTACTCGGTGACCGTCTTTCCGGGCCAGTGCTTGTAGACCGCGCCGACCTCGAACTCTTCGTAAGTGCGTCCGAACTGCATGGGGCTCAGGCCTCCGGGATCTCGAACTTGCTGGTGCGCTGCATACCGGCGGCGCGGCCCTTGCCCGCGATGACCAGGGCCATCTTGCGGCTGGCCTCGTCGATCATCTCGTCGCCGAGCATCGCGGAGCCCTTCTTGCCGCCGGCCTCCGAGGTGCACCAGTCGTACGCGTCGAGGATCAGCTCGGCGTGGTCGTAGTCCTCCTGCGAGGGGGAGAAGACCTCGTTGGCCGCGTCGACCTGGCCCGGGTGCAGCACCCACTTGCCGTCGAAGCCCAGCGCCGCCGCACGGCCGGCCACCTCGCGGTAGGCGTCCACGTCGCGGATCTGGAGGAAGGGGCCGTCGATCGCCTGCAGGTTGTGCATGCGGGCCGCCATCAGGATCCGCATCAGGATGTAGTGGTAGGCGTCCGCGCCGTAGCCGGGCGGCTGCATGCCCACGACCAGGGACTTCATGTTGATCGAGGCCATGAAGTCGGCCGGGCCGAAGATGATCGTCTCCAGGCGCGGCGAGGCGGCGGCGATCTCGTCGACGTTCACCAGGCCCTTGGCGTTCTCGATCTGCGCCTCGATGCCGATCTTGCCGACCTCGAAGCCCATGGTCTTCTCGATCTGGGTCAGGAGCAGGTCGAGGGCGACGACCTGCTGGGCGTCCTGGACCTTCGGCAGCATGATGCAGTCGAGGTTCTGGCCGGCGCCCTCGACGACCGTGATGACGTCGCGGTACGTCCAGTGGGTGGTCCAGTCGTTGACGCGCACGACGCGGGTCTTGCCCGTCCAGTCGCCGTTGTTCAGCGCGTCCACGATGGTGTGGCGGGCGCCTTCCTTGGCGAGCGGCGCGCAGGCGTCCTCCAGGTCGAGGAAGACCTGGTCGGCCGGCAGGCCCTGGGCCTTCTCGAGGAACCGCGGGTTCGAGCCGGGCACCGCGAGGCAGGAGCGACGCGGGCGAAGACGGTTCACCGGGTGGACTGGCGTGGTCATGCGGGGACCTCCGTGCTTGCAACGATTTCGAGAGGGTGGAGCTTGTTGGCCTTGCGGATCTCGTCGACGATACGGCCGATGATCTCCGTGATTCCGAAGTCCTTCGGCGTGAAGACCGCGGCGACTCCCGCCGCCTTGAGCGCCACGGCGTCGGCGTTCGGAATGATGCCTCCGACGATGACGGGGATGTCACCCGCCCCCGCCAGGCGGAGGCGTTCGAGGACATCCGGGACGAGCGCGCTGTGCGAGCCGGACAGGATGGACAGTCCCACGCAGTGCACGTCCTCGGCCAGCGCCGCCGAGGAGATCTCCTCGGGTGTCAGCCGGATGCCCTGGTAGACCACCTCGAAGCCCGCGTCGCGCGCCCGCACGGCGATCTGCTCGGCGCCGTTGGAGTGCCCGTCCAGACCCGGCTTGCCGACCAGCAGGCGCAGCCGGCCCGCGCCGAGCTCGTCGGCCGTACGGGCCACCTTCTCGCGGACCTCGTGCATCGGCGTGCCGGGCTCGGCGGTGACCGCCACCGGTGCCGAGGAGACCCCGGTCGGGGCGCGGAACTCGCCGAACACCTCGCGCAGCGCCGTCGCCCACTCGCCGGTGGTGACACCGGCGCGGGCGCACTCCAGGGTGGCCTCCATCAGGTTCTCGGTGCCGGCCGCGGCCTCCTTCAGGCGCTCCAGCGCCTGCCGGGTGGTGGGGAAGACGAACGGGTCGCCGTTCCCCTGCCGGTCCGAGGACTCCTCGCGCTCGGCGCGCCAGCGTCCGATGCGCTCGACCGTGAGCGCCTCCACGGCGGCGTCCACCGTCATGATGGCGCCGTCCAGGTCGGCGGTGAGCGGGTTCTCCTCGGTCTGCTGGAAGCAGTTGACGCCGACGATCTTGTCCTCGCCGGCCTCGATCCGGGCGCGGCGCTCGGCGTGCGAGGAGACGAGCTGGGACTTCAGGTACCCGGACTCGACGGCGGCCATCGCGCCGCCCATCTCCTGGATCCGGTCGATCTCGGCCAGGCAGTCGGCGACCAGGGAGTCGACTTTGGCCTCGATGACGTGGGACCCGGCGAAGATGTCCTCGTACTCCAGCAGGTCGCTCTCGTGGGCGAGGACCTGCTGGATGCGCAGCGACCACTGCTGGTCCCAGGGCCGGGGCAGGCCCAGCGCCTCGTTCCAGGCGGGCAGCTGGACGGCGCGGGCGCGGGCGTCCTTGGAGAGGGTGACCGCGAGCATCTCCAGCACGATGCGCTGGACGTTGTTCTCGGGCTGCGCCTCGGTCAGGCCCAGGGAGTTGACCTGGACGCCGTAACGGAAGCGGCGCTGCTTCGCGTTCTCGATGCCGTAACGCTCCTTGGTGACCTGGTCCCAGATGCGGCCGAAGGCGCGCATCTTGCACATCTCCTCGATGAAGCGGACGCCCGCGTTCACGAAGAAGGAGATGCGGGCGACCACCTCGCCGAAGCGCTCCTCGGGCACCTGGCCCGAGTCGCGCACCGAGTCGAGGACGGCGATCGCGGTGGACATCGCGTACGAGATCTCCTGGACCGGCGTGGCCCCGGCCTCCTGCAGGTGGTAGCTGCAGATGTTGATCGGGTTCCACTTCGGGATGTGGTTGACCGTGTACGCGATCATGTCCGTCGTCAGGCGGAGCGAGGGTCCCGGCGGGAAGACGTGCGTCCCGCGCGAGAGGTACTCCTTGACGATGTCGTTCTGCGTGGTGCCCTGGAGCTGCGAGATGTCCGCACCCTGCTCCTCGGCGGCCACCTGGTAGAGCGCCAGCAGCCACATGGCGGTGGCGTTGATCGTCATCGAGGTGTTCATCTGCTCCAGGGGTATGTCCTGGAACAGCCGCCGCATGTCGCCGAGGTGGGAGACCGGGACCCCGACCCGGCCGACCTCGCCGCGGGCGAGGACGTGGTCGGGGTCGTAGCCGGTCTGCGTCGGGAGGTCGAACGCGACCGACAGGCCGGTCTGGCCCTTGGCGAGGTTGCGGCGGTACAGCTCGTTGGACGCCTCGGCCGTGGAGTGGCCGGCGTACGTCCGCATGAGCCACGGACGGTCCTTCTGGCGCTCTGTCATCTCAGGCGATCCTTATGGCCTTTGAGTGGACTTCAGACTCAGACGTTGCGGAAGCGGTTGATCGCGTCGAGGTGCTGGGCGCGCATCTCGTGGTCGCGGACGCCGAGGCCCTCCTCGGGGGCGAGGGCGAGGACGCCGACCTTGCCCTGGTGGAGGTTGCGGTGGACGTCGTAGGCCGCCTGGCCGGTCTCCTCCAGGGAGTAGACCTTCGACAGGGTGGGGTGGATCTTGCCCTTGGCGATCAGGCGGTTGGCCTCCCACGCCTCGCGGTAGTTCGCGAAGTGCGAGCCGACGATCCGCTTGAGGGACATCCACAGGTAGCGGTTGTCGTACTGGTGCATGTAGCCCGAGGTCGACGCGCAGGTGGTGATGGTGCCGCCCTTGCGGGTGACGTAGACCGAGGCGCCGAAGGTCTCGCGGCCGGGGTGCTCGAAGACGATGTCGATGTCCTCGCCGCCGGTCAGCTCACGGATCTTCGATCCGAAGCGCTTCCACTCGCGAGGGTCCTGGGTGTTCTCGTCCTTCCAGAACTTGTAGCCCTCGGCGTTGCGGTCGATGACCGCCGTGGCGCCCATGGACCGGCAGATGTCGGCCTTCTCCGGAGAGGAGACGACACAGATCGGGTTGGCGCCGCCGGCCAGTGCGAACTGGGTGGCGTAGGAGCCGAGGCCGCCGCTGGCGCCCCAGATCAGGACGTTGTCGCCCTGCTTCATGCCGGCGCCGTTGTTGGAGACCAGCTGGCGGTAGGCGGTGGAGTTGACCAGGCCGGGGGAGGCGGCCTCCTCCCAGCTGAGGTGGGCCGGCTTCGGCATCAGCTGGTTCGACTTGACCAGCGCGATCTCCGCCAGGCCGCCGAAGTTGGTCTCGAAGCCCCAGATGCGCTGCTCGGGGTCTAGCATCGTGTCGTTGTGGCCGTCCGAGGACTCCAGCTCGACCGAGAGGCAGTGCGCGACGACCTCGTCGCCCGGGTTCCAGGCGTTGACGCCGGGGCCGGTGCGCAGGACGACGCCCGCGAGGTCGGAGCCGATGATGTGGTACGGGAGGTCGTGGCGCTTGGTGAGCTCCGACAGGCGCCCGTAGCGCTCGAGGAAGCTGAAGGTGGACACCGGCTCGAAGATCGAGGTCCACACCGAGTTGTAGTTGACCGACGAGGCCATGACGGCCACCAGGGCCTCGCCCGGGCCGAGCTCCGGCACCGGGACCTGGTCCAGGTGGAGGGACTTGCGCGGGTCCTTCTCGCGTGTCGTCAGCCCCGAGAACATCTCGACCTCGTCCTTGTGCACGGTGATCGCGCGGTACGAGTCGGGCAGCGGCAGGGCTGCGAAGTCTGCGGCGGTGGCGGACTGCGACTGAATCGCGTCCAGGATGTCCTTCACGGTAGAGCCTCCGGCTAGCGCTGATGAGGGTGCGCTGAGGTGAGCAGGGGGTGCGTCAAGCAAGTGGGTGTGCCGTCGGTCCGGCTGGTGCGGTGGTGCGGCGCCGCCTCTGGTGGGGCGTGCGGTGGCCTGGTGACGCAGGCATCCGGGGCGCGGTTCGTGCCGAGTGGGCGTGGACCGCGGGGACGTCCGGACGAGATTCAACGTATGGCACCCCGTGTCACTCAGCAAGGCACCGCGTGCCAAAACTTTCTCTCATTTGCCGATTGACCTGCACCGATGAGCGATGATCGATCAGAGTTACCCGTGAGTAGGGGCAAGTCGGACAAAGCAAAAGGCCGCCCCCGGTTACGGGGGCGGCCTGTGTGACGAGGGTCGCTCGCGTTGCTTTTCGACGCGCGCGTCGCTCTTTCGGCTTACTTGTTGCGCAGGGCCTCTTCGATGGTCCGCATGACCTCGTCCAGCGGGGCATCGGTACGGGCCACCGCCACCAGGACCTCGCCCTGGGTCCGCACCTCCGCCGGGGCGGGCGGCGCGGCGGCCTGCGTGCGGCCGGCGCCGATGCCCGTGCCGAAGGTCTTGCGGACGATCGAGAAGGCGTGGTCCAGCTCCGCCTCCACGTCGCCCTGCCCGCCCGCCCGCAGCCAGCGCCGCAGCACGTGGTTGTGGGCGGTCACCACCGCCGAGGCGGCCACCTCGGCCAGCAGCGGATCGTCGTTGCCGTCGTGGTGCTCGGTCTCGTCGAAGTGGGCCAGCAGATAGCGGGTGAACAGCCGCTCGTACCGGGCCACCGAGGCGATCTCCCGCTCCCGCAGCGCCGGCACCTCGCGGGTCAGCCGGTAGCGCTCCACCGACACCGCCGGCGAGGCGGCGTACATCTTCATGACCTCCTTGATCCCGCGGCACACCGTGTCGAGCGGGTGCTCGTGCGCCGGGGCCACGTCGAGGACGGCCTCGGCACGGGTCAGGGTGTCGTCGTGATCGGGGAAGATCGCCTCTTCCTTGGAACGGAAGTGGCGGAAGAAGGTCCGGCGGGCCACCCCGGCGGTCGCGGCGATCTCGTCGACCGTCGTGGCCTCGTACCCCTTGGTCGCGAACAGCTCCATGGCCGCCGCGGCGAGCTCGCGCCGCATTTTGAGCCGCTGCGCGGCCGCCTTGGTGCCGGCCGCGCTCTCCGGCGCGTCGGATGCCGTGGCGGCACGGGGTGAGGTCTTGGCGGGCTGGGACATAGAGCGAAAGTACTTCATTCGCGCGGGTGAGCGCGCCTGAGGGTGGTGGGACGGGGATGGATGCGGGGGAGGGCCCGCACTGGGCTCGGGAGGGTATGTCCGCCGTGAGGGTCCGGCGGACCCGAGCAGCCCTCCCCACGCATCCTGCTCATGAGGCCCTTGGCCAGGGGGCTGATTACCGACGGGCGTACTCACGGAATCCGCGGCCGGTCTTCCGGCCCAGGCAGCCCGCCGCCACCAGGTGCTCCAGCAGCGGGGACGGGGCCAGGCCCGGGTCGCGGAACTCCTTGTGCAGGACCTTCTCGATGGCCAGCGAGACATCGAGACCGACCACGTCGAGGAGCTCGAAGGGCCCCATCGGGTAGCCGCCGCCCAGCTTCATCGCCGCGTCGATCTGGTCGAGGCTCGCGTAGTGCTGCTCGACCATCTTGATCGCGTTGTTGAGGTACGGGAACAGCAGCGCGTTCACGATGAAACCGGCCCGGTCCCCGCAGTCCACCGGGTGCTTGCGCACCTTCGTGCAGACCTCGCGGACCGTGGCGTGCACGTCGTCCGCGGTCAGCACGGTCCGGACCACCTCGACCAGCTTCATGGCCGGCGCCGGGTTGAAGAAGTGCATGCCGATCACGTCCTGCGGCCGCGAGGTCACGCGGGCGACCGCGATCACCGGCAGCGAGGAGGTGGTGGTGGCCAGCACCGCACCCGGCTTGCAGACCTTGTCCAGGGCCGCGAACAGCTCCTGCTTGACCGCCAGGTCCTCGGCGACGGCCTCCACGGCCAGGTCCACCTCGGCGAAGGCGTCCAGCGAACCGGCCGGGGTGATCAGCGCCAGGGTCTGGGCCGCACCCTCCTCCGTCAGCCGCCCCTTGGCCACCGCACGGCCCAGGGACTTGCCGATGGCGGCCTTCGCGGCGTCCGCCTTCTCCTGGCTGCGGGCCGCCAGCACGACCTGGAAGCCGGCCTGCGCGAAGACCTGCGCGATGCCGCTCGCCATGGTGCCGGAGCCGGCCACGCCGACCGAGGTGACCGGACGGCCCTCGCCCAGGCGGGCCCCGTCCGCCGGGGTCTGCGCGTCCGGGACCACCGCGGAGCTGCCCGGGGCCTCGTACGTGTAGAAGCCGCGCCCGGCCTTCTGCCCGGTCAGGCCCGCCTCGGCGAGCTGCCCCAGGATCGGGGCCGGGGCGTGCAGCCGGTCGCCGGAGGACGCGTACATGGCGTCCAGGACCGTACGGGCGGTGTCCACGCCGATCAGGTCGAGGAGCGCGAGCGGGCCCATGGGCAGGCCGCAGCCGAGCCGCATCGCCGCGTCGATGTCCTCGCGGGAGGCGTACTTCGCCTCGTACATGGCGGCGGCCTGGTTGAGGTAGCCGAAGAGCAGGCCGTCGGCGACGAAGCCGGGACGGTCGCCGACCGACACGGGCTCCTTGCCGAGCTCGCGGGCCAGCTCGGTGACCGCCTCGACGGCCGGCGGAGCGGTCAGCACACAGGAGACGATCTCGACGAGCTTCATCGCCGGAGCCGGGTTGAAGAAGTGCATGCCCAGCACGCGCTCCGGCCGCTGCGACTCGGCGGCCATCCGGGTCACCGACAGGGCGTTGGTGCCGGTGGCCAGGATCGTGTCGGGGCGGACGACCGCGTCGAGCTCGCGGAACACCTGCTGCTTGAGCTCGTAGTTCTCCGGGACCACCTCGATGACGAGGTCGGCGTCGGCGGCGGCGGCCAGGTCGGAGTAGGTGCGGAAGCGGGCGAGCACGTCCGACCGCTCCTGCTCGGTGAGCCGCTCCTTGGTGACGGAGCGCGCGGTGGACGCGGCGAGGGAGTCCACGGCCCGGCGGGCGGCGGTCTCGCTGATGTCGATGCCGATGACCTCGCGGCCGGCGCGGACGAGGACCTCGGCGATGCCGGTGCCCATCGTGCCGAGGCCGACGACGGCGATGGTCTGGAGGGCGGGCTGACTGGACGGACGGTCCATCGAGGGACTCCAGTGGAAGAGGGTGACGACTGAGGGGGCGCGCGCGGCGCACAGTGCGCGCGGATGCCGTGTCCCTGCGGGTGCGGGCAGGGGGCGGGTGTGGTGCGGGTCGGGTCCGGGGCTCCGGTGAGGGCCGGGGGGTCCCGGTGAGGCTCCGGGAGGGATCCCGGTGGTGTTCGGGGCGTCCCGGTGCGGTCCGGGGGAATCCCGGCGCGGCATGCGCGGGAGGTCCCGGACGGGAACGGCACGGACCCTGTCCCGGGGTCGCGCCGTGCGGGCGTAACGGACCGACTGGCACGGGGCGGCTGCGTCACCAGGCCGCCTTCGTGCGTATGCAAGGACAGTAACCCGGTAGTAACTGCTGCGCCAGAGCGCGGAGATGTGACCTGTACCGCCCAAATGTACCGATCATCGATCATCGATCAGACGGCCCTCGAGGGGGGCGTCGAAGGGGTCTGCCGGAACCGGGCGTGGCGGGCGCCGCGGGCCCCTAGGGTGGCCGGGTGAACGACGTACTGGAGCGCCTGCGGGCGGAGTCCGGGCAGTCGCCCGAGTACGGGGTGCTGCTCGCGGCGGGCGCCGACGACCTGGCCGCCTCCCTGACTTCGGCCGGACTGCCCCTGTGGGCCCGGGAACTGGCCGCCTACCGCCTGGGCCTGGCCGGGGACCGCCGGGCCTTCGAGTCCCTCGTGCTGCTGCTCAACCACCGGGACCCGCCGCGCTGCGCGGCCGCGGCCGAGGCGCTGGCCGTCCTCGGCGACCCGCGCACCGCCCGCGCGGCCGCCGCCCTCGCCACCAACGGCCTGCGCACGGCCTACGCCCTCCAGCCCGTCCGGCTGCTCACCGCCCTGCGGGCCCCGGAATCGGCTCCCGCCCTGATGCAGACCCTGGGCCGGCTGCTGTCGCCGAACGATCCGTACTGGCGGGTGGCCCTCGCCTGCGTGGAGGGCCTCGGAGCCCTCGCCGACCCGCGCGCCCGCGAGCTCCTCACCCGCGCCCAGTCCCACCCCCGCCTCGCGGTGGCGGCGACGAAGGCGCTGCGCGAACTCGGCTGACATGATCACCGCATGAGCGAACACGGTGGCAGCCACCTCACCCGCATGTCCGCCCCGGAGGGCGTCAGCCCCGGAACCGGCTACAGCCATGTCGTCTGGGGCACCGGACGGTTCGTCGCCGTCTCCGGCCAGTGCGCCTTCGACGAGAAGGGGGAGATCGTCGGCGAGGGCGACCCCGCCGCGCAGGCCCGCCAGGTGTTCGAGAACCTGCGCCGCTGCCTGGCCGCCGCGGGGGCCGGCTTCGACGACGTGGTGAAGCTGACCTACTTCGTCACGGACGTCGCCCACCTCCCGGCCGTCCGGGCGGCGCGCGACGCCGTCATCCCCGCGGACCGGCTGCCTGCCTCCTCCGCGGTCCAGGTCGCCGCCCTGTTCCGGCCCGAACTGCTCCTGGAGATCGAGGCGTTCGCGGTCCTGCCTGACTGAACGAGTTCAAGTCCACTGGACTGAACAGGTTCAAACGGCGTTCGGACGGGGGAGGAGGCCCCGGGACGGAACGACTTCGGGGGGCGCCGATGATGTTCGGGTATTCGGACGACTGGTGGGTGGTGCTGCTCATCCCGGCGCTGCTCTGGGTTCCGTTCGGCCCCTTCCTGATGGGCCTCACGGGGTGGTGGTGCGCGCACCGCCCCGGCCTCTGGCCGCGCCTGTGGTCCTGGCTCCTGCCGGCCCTGCCGGTGGGGGTGATGACGGCGAACCTGGTGCTGCCCTGGGAGCGCGTGAGCCGGTACGGGTGGCTGGACGACTTCCTCGCCGTCCTCTGGGTGTACGTCGGCGCCATCACCCTGCTGCCCTGGCTCCTCGGCTACGGCATCACCCGGCTGACGCGTGTCCTGCGCGCCCGGCGCGCAGGACACGACGGCGGCCCGGCCTAGCCCCGGTAGCCCAGCAGGCCGTGGAGGGCCGCGCCGCCGGCGGACGCGGGTACGGCGCGGGTCGCGGCGGCCGGGGTGGGGGCGGGCTGGGCCGCGCAGGTGGCGTCCGAGGCCGTGCCCGTCCTCAGGTACGCCGCCACCTTCTCGTCCAGGCACTTGTTGCCGGCCAGCGAGATGCCGTGGTTGCCGCCGCCCTCCTCGACCACCAGGGCCGAGCCCTTCAGCTTGTCCCGCATGCTCAGCACCCCGCCGAAGGGGGTCGCGGCGTCCTCCGTCGCCTGGAGCAGCAGGGCCGGCGGGAGCTCCGCGTTCGTCACGTCCGGGGCCTGGAGCGGCTGCGCGGGCCAGAAGGCGCAGGGGGCGTTGTACCAGGCGTTGTTCCAGGTCATGAACGGCGCCTTGGCGTGGGTGCGCCACATGTCCCTGCGCCACACGTTCCAGTCCTTCGGCCACGCCGAGTCCCGGCACTGCACCGCCGTGTAGACGCTGTACGCGTTGCCCGCAGAGGGCTCCACCGCGCCGAACCGCTCGTACGCCGCCACCAGCGGCTTCGGGTCCTTGTCCACCATGTACGCCGCGAAGGCCGCCGCGAGGTTCGGCCAGTACCCGTTGTAGTAGCCGCCCGGCATGAAGGTGTCCTCCAGCTCGGACGGGCCGACCTTGCCGCCCGCCGGGGCCTTGCGCAGCGCGTCCCGCATCTCGTACCAGCGCCGTTCGACCACCGTCCGGTCGGTGCCGAGCCGGTAGGTGGCGTCGTACTCGGCCACCCAGGCCAGGAAGGCCTTGTGGCGGGCGTCGAAGGCCTGGTCCTGGGCGAGGTTGTCCTGGTACCAGACCCCGCCCGGGTCGACGACGGAGTCGAGCACGAGCCGGTGCACGCGGGTGGGGTGGAGCTTGGCGTACACAGCGCCCAGGTAGGTCCCGTAGGAGTAGCCGAAGTAGCTGATCCGCTCCGCGCCGAGCGCCCCGCGCAGCACCTCGATGTCGCGGGCGGCCGCGACGGTGCCGATGTACGGGAGCACGTCCGCGTGCTTGGTCCCGCAGGACTCGGCGAAGGAGCGCACCCGCTTCAGGTTGGCCCGCTCGGTGGCCGCGTCGCGCGGTACCGAGTCCGGGCGCACCGTGGCGAAGTGGCCGGCCCCGCAGTCGAGCGAGGGCTCGCTCTTGCCGACGCCCCGGGGGTCGAAGCCGATCACGTCGTACTGGGCGGCCACCTCCTTCGGCAGGGCGGAGGCGACGAACCCTGCCAGCCCGCGACCGCTGCCGCCGGGGCCGCCGGGGTTGACCAGCAGGGGGCCCTGGGAGGTGGCGGCGGTGTGCGGGACGCGGGTCAGGGCGAGGGAGATCTGCCGCCCCTCCGGCCGGTCGTGGTCGAGCGGGACCTTGAGGGAGGCGCACTGCAGCGTCGGGTAGCGCGAGGTCGCACAGCCGGTCCAGGTGAGGGCCGGGACTCGCGCGGTCGCCTCGCCGGCGGGCGCGGCGGGCGCCGCCGTGACCGGGCTCGCGAGGGCGGCGGCGACCACTGCGGTGGAGATCGACATCAGGACGGCGGCGCGCTTCTTCAAGGGGTGGAGCATGGGGCCTCCCAGCCAGGGGTTCTGGGCGGAATCGTCCCGGAAACCGGGCCCGGAAGGCGGGATTGGAGTGCTTATTGGCCCGATGTGATGAGGCTTCAGGGGCCGTACGAGTTCACAGGAGCGTCAGCTGGGTCGCCCCGGCGGGCGCGGGGCCGTCCGGGCGCTCCGGTACGAGGACGGGGCGGGCGGAGCCGCGCCGGGCGGGCCCGATGCCGAATTCGTCCGCGAGTTCGTGGACTTGGCGGGTGATCTGCCGCTGGTACCAGGTGGGCGCGTACGACCCGCCGGCGTACATCCGCTCGTAGCGGGGGACCAGGTGCGGATGGTGTGCCGCGAGCCAGGACGTGAACCATTCGCGCGCCCCGGGCCGCAGATGGAGTACCAGGGGTGTCACGGAGGTGGCACCGGACTCGGCGACGGCCCGGACCGTCTCCCGCAGCTGCTCCGGCGAGTCCCCGAGGAAGGGGATCACCGGGGCCATCAGCACCCCGCACTCGATGCCGGCGTCGGTCAGGGTCCGCACCGCGTTCAGCCGGCCCGCGGGGGAGGGGGTGCCGGGCTCGACGGTCCGCCACAGGGCGGTGTCGGTGAAGCCGACGGAGACGGAGATCCCGACCTCGGTGACCGCGGCGGCCTCCCGCAGGAGCGGGAGGTCGCGCAGGATCAGCGTCCCCTTGGTCAGGATCGAGAAGGGATTGGCGTGGTCGCGCAGCGCCTCGATGATCCCCGGCATCAGCCGGTAGCGGCCCTCCGCACGCTGGTAGCAGTCCACGTTGGTGCCCATGGCGATGTGCGCGCCGGTCCAGCGGCGCGAGCCCAGCTCGCGGCGCAGCAGGTCGGGGGCGTTGGTCTTGACGACGATCTGGGAGTCGAAGCCGATGCCGGTGTCGAGGTCGAGGTAGCTGTGGGTGTTGCGCGCGAAACAGTAGACACAAGCGTGCGAGCAGCCCCGGTACGGGTTGACGGTCCACTCGAACGGCATCCGTGAGGCCCCCGGCACCCGGTTGACGATCGACCGGGCCCGCACCTCGTGGAAGGTGATCCCCCGGAACTCCGGGGTGTCGAAGGTACGGGTGACGACGGTGTCGGCCCCGAAGAGCGCGGCCGGCCCCTTCGGGCCCTCGGTCAGGTTGTCCCAGCGCATGGTGCGCCTCCCTCGGTACTGGCTGCCGCCGAGAATAGAACAAACGTTCCCATGATCGTGCGGACGGGGAAATTCGCTGGTCAGTGCGGTTCTGGAGGTGCAAAGCTGCGCCGCATGGCGGGATACAGACTCACGGTGTGCCTCCCGGGCGAGGCCCGGGACCGGCTGGAGGACGCGGTCGCGGAGGCGATGGAACCCTTCCGGACGGAAGGCTCACGCCCGTACTCGGCCGACCTGTGGATCTGGGACGACTGGGTGATCACCGGCGGTGCCGACGGGTACGGCTACCGGATCCGGCCGGGCCAGGAGGAAGATCCCCGCATCGTCCACGACCACCTGCTCCGGGACGGCGTCGTCCGGCCCAGCCTGCCCGGCTGGTGTGCCGGCGGCCCGCGCGGCCTGCTCGTCGTCGGCGAGGCCCGCGAGCGTGCCGTGCGCCTCGCCGGCATCACCTGGGACGGCTGGCAGGAGCTCGTGCGCGAACACCCGCCCGGCCGGCCGTGGGCGGATTTCTGCCCGGAGTACGTGCCGGGAACCGATTACGGCGCCTACCGCGAGGCGTGCGCACCGATCTTCGCCGCATACCTCGCGCAGACGCCTGCCGAGGCCTTCGCCCGGTGGGCGGACGGGCTGTCGATCGCCCCCGGCCTCGAGGAATTCCGGTCCCATTTCCTCGGCACGGCCGATCCCCGCCGGTGGATCGGCGAGCGCACCCGGGAGGAGTACGTCACGACCGAGGCGCGCCGGGCCGACCGGCCGGCCAACCTGCTCACGCTCGACGGCTGGTGGTGGGAGGAGGGGGACCCGCCCCTGCACGGTGCCTGCGACGACCCCGCGACCTGCCCCCACACCCCGCCGACGGCGGACGAGTACGGCACGCCCGGATATCTGGCGGGCCTCCCGGACGACACGCTCCTCGTGTACCTGCGCTGCCACGTCTGACCCGGACCCGGATTTGGGCCCCCGCCCGGGAGGTGGTTGGCTTCGCGGTGACGAGCGGACACAACTGCTGGAGGAACAGCTATGGCGCAGGTCGAGGCCACCACGGAGCGGATCATCGCGGCCGACGCGGAGACCGTGTTCGACGCGCTGGCGGACTACACCGGGACCCGCGGGAAGCTGCTGCCCGAGCACTTCAGCGAGTACGAGGTGCGCGAGGGCGGCGACGGCGAGGGCACGCTGGTGCACTGGAAGCTCCAGGCCACCAGCAAGCGCGTACGGGACTGCCTGCTGGAGGTCACCGAGCCCACCGACGGGCAGCTGGTGGAGAAGGACCGCAACTCCTCCATGGTCACCACCTGGGTGGTCACCCCGGCCGGTGAGGGCAAGTCCAAGGCCGTGGTCTCCACCGTGTGGAACGGCGCCGGCGGCATCGGCGGCTTCTTCGAGCGCACCTTCGCCCCCAAGGGCCTCGGCCGGATCTACGACAGCGTGCTGGCCAACCTGGCCGCCGAAGTCGAGGGCTGAGCCGGCTCGTTCCCGCGCAGGCGCGGGGGCTCACCGGATCGGGTGGTTTCCGCGGGTCCCGCGCCGCCGGGGCGTCCCCCCAGGGCGTCGAACGCGCGTGCTCGGCGGGGCGGCCCGTGTGACACCCCCGCGCCGTCGGGATCGTGCGCGGCGCGGGGTGGGCGGGATCCGGAGGGTACGGCCTAGGCTGGGCCCTGCGCGTGCCGCCCGCGGCCCGCGTGACCGCGCAACCGACCGCCCGGGGGCCCGATGAAGATCCTCATCTCCGCCGACATGGAAGGCGCCACCGGCGTCACCTGGCCCGCAGACGTGCTGCCCGGTACACCGCAGTGGGAGCGCTGCCGGGGGATGTTCACCTCCGACGTGAACGCGGCCGTCCTCGGCTTCTACGACGGCGGGGCCGAACAGGTCGTCATCAACGAGGCGCACTGGACCATGCGCAACCTGCTGCTGGAGCGCCTCGACGCCCGCGCCGAGATGCTCACCGGCCGCCACAAGTCCCTCTCCATGGTCGAGGGCGTCCAGCACGGCGACGTCGACGCCATCGCCTTCGTCGGCTACCACACGGGTGCAGGCTCCGAGGGCGTGCTCGCCCACACCTACCTCGCCAACTCCATCACCGGAGTCTGGCTGGACGGGACCCGCGCGAGCGAGGGGCTGCTGAACGCCCGTGTCGTCGCCGAGTACGGAGTCCCCGTCATCCTGGTGACCGGCGACGACCTGACCTGCCAGGACGCCGCCGGCTACGCCCCCGACGCGCTGACCGTCGCCGTCAAGGACCACGTCTCGCGCTACGCCGCCGTCTGCCGGACCCCCGCCCGTACCGCCGCCGACATCCGGGCCGCCGCCAAGGAGGCCACGGCCCTGGCCGGCCGCCGTGACCCCGTGCTGCGCGGGCCCCACACCGTGGAGCTGGAGTTCGACGCCGAGCACCTGTCCATGGCCGCCACCGTCGTCCCGGGCGTCGAGCGGTCCGGGGAGCGCAGGGTCGCGTACACCAGCGGGACGATGTTCGAGGGGATCCGCACCTTCAAGGCGGTCACGACGGTCGTCTCGGCGGCGGTGGAGGAGCAGTATGGCTGACATGCACGCAATCAACAGCGAGGACACCTCCGTCGACCGGGTGGCCCTCGACGAGGTCGTCGAGTTCACCTCGGGCCTCATCCGCATCGACACCACCAACAGGGGCGGCGGGGACTGCCGCGAGCGCCCCGCCGCCGAGTACGCCGCCGAGCGGCTCGCCGCCGCCGGACTGGAGCCGGTGCTCCTGGAGCGCACCCCGGGCCGGACCAACGTGGTCGCGCGGATCGAGGGCACCGACCCCTCCGCCGAGGCCCTGCTGGTCCACGGCCACCTCGACGTGGTCCCGGCCGCGGCCGCCGACTGGAGCGTGGACCCCTTCTCCGGCGAGGTCCGCGACGGAGTGGTGTGGGGACGCGGCGCCGTCGACATGAAGAACATGGACGCGATGGTGCTCGCCGTCGTACGGGCCTGGGCGCGCGCGGGAGTCAGGCCGCGCCGGGACATCGTGGTCGCCTTCACCGCCGACGAGGAGGACAGCGCCGTCGACGGCTCGGGATTCCTCGCCGACGAGCACCCGCACCTCTTCGAGGGCTGCACGGAGGGCATCGGCGAATCGGGAGCCTTCACCGTGCACCCCGCCCCCGGCCAGGCCATCTACCCCATCGCCGCAGGCGAACGGGGCACGGCCTGGCTGAAGTTGACCGCAACCGGCACCGCCGGACACGGCTCGAAGCCCAACCGGGCCAATGCCGTGAGCCGGCTCGCGGCCGCCGTGGCGCGGATCGGCGAGTACGAGTGGCCGGTCCGGCTCACCGACACCGTCACCGCCTGCATCGTCCAACTCGCGGCCCTCCAGGGCCTGTCGGTCGATCCGCGACGGCCCGGATTCGACCTCGACGAGGTCCTCGGCAAGCTCGGCCCGGCCGCCCTCCTCGTCGACGCGACCGTCCGCAACAGTGCCAACCCGACGATGCTCAGCGCCGGTTACAAGCTCAACGTGATCCCCGGCGAGGCCACCGCCTACGTGGACGGCCGGATGGTGCCCGGCGGTGAGGCCGAGTTCATCGCCACCCTGAACGAGCTCACCGGACCCGACGTGCACTGGGAGTTCCACCACCGCGAGGTCGCCCTCCAGGCCCCGGTGGACGGGCGGACGTTCGCGGTCCTGCGCGAGTCGGTCGAGCGGTTCGACCCGGACGGGCACGTGGTGCCCTTCTGCATGGCGGGCGGCACCGACGCCAAGCAGTTCTCCCGGCTCGGCATCACCGGCTACGGCTTCTCCCCGCTGAAGCTGCCGCCCGGCTTCGACTACTGGGCCCTCTTCCACGGAGTGGACGAGCGGGTCCCCGTCGACGCCCTGCACTTCGGCGTCCGCGTCCTCGACCGCGCACTGCGCGCCCTGTGAACCGGGCCCGGTGATGGCCGTGCCCACCCTGCCCTACGGCAGCTGGCCCTCGCCCATCGACGCCGCCCTCGCCGCCTCGCTCGACGGGCGGCCCGAATACGTCGGCACGGTCGGCCCCGAGGTGTGGTGGACCGAGCCCCGGCCGCGGGAGGCCGGCCGCCGGACCCTCGTGCGCCGCCGCACCGTCGACGGCCGCCCCGAGATCACGGAGCTGCCCGCACCGTGGAACGTGCGCAGCAGGTTCACCGAGTACGGGGGGCTGCCCTGGGCCGGGGCCGAACGGGAGTCGGGCGGCCCCCTGCTGGTCTTCGTCCACTTCGCCGACCAGCGGCTGTACGCCTACGAGCCCGACGCGCCCGGCGGCCCCCGGGCCCGCCCGCTCACCCCGGTCTCGCGCGTGGGCGGCGGGCTGCGCTGGGCCGACCCGGTGCTGCGCGGCGGCGAGGCCTGGTGCGTGCTGGAGGAGTTCACCGGGCCCGCCCCCACCGACGTGCGCCGCGTCCTGGCCGCCGTACCGCTGGACGGGTCGGCGGCCGAGGACCGCACCGCCGTGCGGGAGCTTTACGACGACCGGCACCGGTTCGCCACCGGGCCCCGGATCTCCCCCGACGGCCGGCACGCCGCCTGGCTGGTCTGGGACCACCCCCGGATGCCCTGGGACGGCACGGAGCTGAAGCTCGCCGGCATCACCGCGGACGGGCGGCTGACCGGGGCCCGGACCGTGCTCGGCGGCCCCGAGGAGGCCGTCGCGCAGGCCGACTGGACGGCCGGCGGGAGCCTCCTCGCGGTGAGCGACCGCGGCGGCTGGTGGAACCCGTACCGCGTGGACCGGGAGACCGGAGAGGCGGTCAACCTCTGTCCCCGGGACGAGGAGTTCGGCGGGGCGCTCTGGAAGCCCGGACTGCGCTGGCTCGCCCCGCTGGAGGACGGACTCGTCGCCGTCCTGCACGGGCAGGGTTCCTCGGTGCTCGGCATCCTGGACCCGGACAGCGGCGACCTCGTCGACGCCTCCGGGCCGTGGACGGCCTGGCAGCCGGCGCTCGCCGTGAGCGGCACCCGGGTCTACGGGGTCGCCGCCAGCCCGCGCAGCGCCTACGAGGTCGTGGAACTGGACACCTCGACCGGGCACGCCCGGGTGGTGGGGGCGCAGGCCGCGGACCCCGTGGACCCGGCGTACTACCCGGAACCGCAGAGCCGCACCTTCCCCGGTCCCGACAACCGGGAGATCCACGCCCACGTCTACCCGCCGCACCACCCCGCCTGCCGGGCCGCCGCCGACGAACTGCCCCCGTACGTGGTGTGGGCGCACGGCGGCCCCACCGACCACGTGCCGCCCGTACTCGACCTGCACATCGCGTACTTCACCTCGCGCGGCATCGGCGTCGTCGAGGTGAACTACGGCGGCTCCACCGGCTACGGCCGCGCCTACCGGGAGCGGCTGCGCGAGCAGTGGGGCGTCGTCGACGTGGAGGACTGCGCGGCGGTGGCCCGGGCACTGGCCGCCGAGGGCACGGCGGACCCCGGGCGGCTCGCCATCCGCGGCGGCAGCGCGGGCGGCTGGACCGCGGCCGCCTCGCTGGCCGCCACCGACCTCTACGCCTGCGCCGCGATCATCTACCCCGTGCTGGACCTGCTCGGCTTCGCGGAGGAGACCCACGACCTGGAGTCCCGCTACATCGACGGCCTCGCAGGTCCCCCGCAGACGCTTCCCGTGCTGTGCCGCGAGCGCTCCCCGGTGGCCCGCGCCGACCGGATCACCGCCCCGTTCGTGCTGCTCCAGGGGCTGGACGACCCGGTCTGCCCGCCGAGCCAGGCCGAACGCCTGCTGGCCGCGCTGCGCGGCCGGTCGGTGCCGCACGCCTACGTGACCTTCGCGGGCGAGGGGCACGGGTTCCGGCGGGCGGAGACGATGGTCCGGGCGCTGGAGGCGGAACTGTCGCTGTACGCGCAGGTGTTCGGAATCGACCGTACGGACGTCCCCCGTCTGGCCCTGCACGACTGAGCCCGGCGGCCGCCGCGGCCGGATCATGGGTCCATGACCCCGGACACCTCCAAAGGCGGCTCCGGCCACCACCGCGGGCCGCTCTCCCGCAACCGCACCCGCATCGCCCTCTACGGGGCGCTTGTGGTGGTCACCCTGTGGTTCGTCTTCGAGAACACCAGGCCGACGAAGATCCGGCTGTGGATCCCGCAGGTGACGCTGCCCCTGTACGTCGCCCTGCTGATCGCGGCCGTGCTGGGCTTCCTGTGCGGGCTCTACCTCTCCCGGCGGCGCAGGTAGCGGGTGCGCTCGCTCGTGCGCAGCCAGACCCGCAGCGGGCCGATCGGGGTGAAGCCG
Source organism: Streptomyces sp. NPDC085524 (assembly GCF_044541755.1). Classification (NCBI taxonomy): domain Bacteria; kingdom Bacillati; phylum Actinomycetota; class Actinomycetes; order Kitasatosporales; family Streptomycetaceae; genus Streptomyces; species Streptomyces sp. NPDC085524. The sequence goes on along the minus strand of NZ_JBITTH010000015.1, from coordinate 70,926 downwards.
TGCCGGACGGCGGTGGCGAGGTCGTCCCCGGACTCGTAGCCGACCACGTCGTGCCCCGGCCAGCGGACGGCGGCCGCGGTGAGCGCGCCGGTCCAGGCGGCGTCGGTGTCGGCCTCGTCATGGGCGAACAGGTTCGACACGCCGACGACCCCCGCGGCCAGGTTCACCACGGCCCCGGCGACGATGCGTCCGTCGCGGCGGCCCGCCAGGAAGGCGATCTCCTCGCCGAGCAGGACCGGGCGGAACAGCCCGGTGCTCTCCCCACCGTCCCAGGCGGCCTCCCAGGCCGCCAGCTCCCCTTCGCCGGCGACCTCGCTCCACTCAAGGCCGGAGGGGGTGCCGCCCGCCGTGGGAACCCCCGCCGGACGGTGCATCCACTGGGCATCGAAGAGGACCTCGAAGCCGTCGCCCTCCAGATCCAGGTTGGCGAAGCTGTCCTTCACCGAGCAGCCGGGGCTGTCCGTGTCCATCCACTGCAGCAGGCTCTGCGCCACCGTCTCCGGGCTCAGGGTCACGGCGTCCGGGTACAGCGGAGGGGTCCGGCTGGTGCTGAGCCAGTAGTACTCGTCGTCGAAGTCGGCCGGCAGGCCGTGCGCCCGGCAGACCGCGTGGCAGAAAAGGGCGTTGTTCAGCACCGCCAGGCGCAGCGGCGTGTCGAGATCATCGTTGGTCACGCGGGTGATGGTGTCATACACGTACCTTTGGGCCGTGACCTTTTTCCATTACCTCCGCGAGGGCGCCCACGTGGGCCTGCGCCCCTACCGGGCGGCCGACGGGCCCGAGTTCACCGCGCGGGCGCACGAGAGCCGCGAGCTGCACCGCCCGTGGCTGTTCCCGCCCGCCACGATCGAGGAGTACGAGCCCTACGCGGCGCGGCTGACCGAGGGCGGGAGCTGCACCGGGTTCCTCGTGTGCGAGCGGGAGACGGGCGCCATCGCGGGCTTCGTCAACGTCAACAACATCGTCCGCGGGGCCTTCCAGTGCGGGGCCCTCGGCTACGGGGCCTTCGCGCACGCCGCCGGACGCGGGCTCATGCGGGAGGCCCTCGGCCTGGTCCTCGTGCACGCGTTCGCCCCGGAGACCGCGAACGGCCTCGGGCTGCACCGCCTGGAGGCCAACGTCCAGCCCGGCAACGCCGCCTCGATCGCCCTGGTCCGGGGCGCGGGCTTCCGGTTGGAGGGGCTCTCCCCGGACTTCCTGTACGTGGACGGAGCCTGGCGGGACCACGAACGCTGGGCCATCACCGCGGAGGCCTTTGCGTAATCCTGACCGGTGGTGATCCGCGGAACCCCTGTGCACCGGCCGCCGCGGCGTGTTCCATTTCCCCATGGCCACCACCGTCCGACGCGCCGTACTGACCCTTCCCGCCGCCCCGTTGGGCCCGGACAACCCACTGCCCGCGCTGCGCACCGCCGACGAGGTGCACGCGCTGGAGGACCGCTCCCGCCAGGGGATGCCCCGCGACATGGCGCGCCAGCTCGGGTACGAGCCGCTGCGCTCACTGCTGCCCGCCCGGATCCGGGACGGATACGGGCGGGACCGCACCGAGACGGAGTTCGAGTCGGTCGTCATCGAGAACGAGCACCTGCGGGTGACCGTGCTCCCGGGGCTCGGCGGCCGGATCCACTCGCTCGTCCACCTGCCGACCGGGCGTGAACTGCTCTACCGCAACCCGGTGTTCCAGCCCGCGAACTTCGCCCTGAACGGCGCCTGGTTCTCCGGCGGCATCGAGTGGAACATCGGGGCCACCGGCCACACCACCCTGTCCTGCGAACCGCTGCACGCCGCGCTCGTGCCCGCCCCGGACGGGGGCGTGATGGTCAGGCTCTGGGAGTGGGAGCGGCTGCGCGACCTGCCCTTCCAGGTGGACCTGTGGCTGCCCGGGGAATCGGAGTTCCTGTACGTGGGCGTCCGCGTGCGCAACCCGCACGAGCGGCCCGCGCCGGTGTACTGGTGGTCCAACACCGCCGTCCCCGAGGACGGGGGCACCCGGGTCCTCGCCCCCGCGGACGAGGCCTGGCACTTCGGCTACGAGCGCGCGCTGCGGCGGATCCCCGTGCCGCAGTGGGAGGGCGCGGACCGCACGTACCCGCTGCGCAGCGAGTACCCGGCCGACTTCTTCTACGAGGTCGAGGAAGGGGCCCGGCCCTGGATCGCCTCGCTCGACGCGGACGGGCACGGGCTGGCCCAGACCTCCACCGCCCGGCTGCGCGGGCGCAAGCTGTTCGTGTGGGGCGCGGGCGGGGGCGGCCGGCGCTGGCAGGAGTGGCTGACCGAGCCGGGCACCGGCGGGTACGCGGAGATCCAGGCGGGGCTGGCCCGGACCCAGCTGGAGCACGTACGGCTTGAGGGTGGCGCGGAGTTCAGCTGGCTCGAGGCGTACGGCCCGCTGTCGGCGGACCCGGCGGCCGTGCACGGCGCGGACTGGGCGGCGGCGCGGGGCGCGGCCGAGCAGGCGCTGTCCCGGGCGCTGCCGGGCGAGCGGGTGGAGGCGGCGTACAAGGCGTGGCGGGAATGCGCGGACACCGAACCGGGCGAGCGGCTGGCGGCCGGCTCGGGCTGGGGCGCGCTGGAAGTGATGTGCGGGGGCTTCGAACTGCCGGGCACCCCCTTCGAGGAGGCCGGGCTCGGCGAGGAACAGGCCCCGTGGGCGGAGCTGTGGCGCACGGGCGTCTTCCCCGCCCCGCGGCGGGTGGCGCCGCCGGGTCCGAGCCTGGTGGGCACGCACTGGCGGGACATGCTGGAGACCGCCCCGGCGGATCCCCTGACCGAGTACCACCTCGGCGTGGCGCAGTGGCACGCCGGGGACGTGGCGCAGGCGGTACGGAGCTGGGAGCGCGGGCTGGCGCTGGCGCCGTCGAGGTGGCCGCTGCTGCGGTGCCTGGCGGCGGCCGACGCCTTGACCGGCGCGACGGAACGGGCCGCGGACGGCTACGCGGCGGCCTTCGAGGACCTGGTGGCGGAGAGCCGGGGCGGCGAGGCGTGGAGGGCCGCGGAGTCCGCGCTGGGGCGGGAGGCGATGGCGGCGCTGCTCGCGGCCGGCCGGCTCGCGGGGGCGCGGTCGGTCTGGGACCGGCTCCGGCCGGCCCTGCGCGAACAGGGCCGCTTCCGGCTCCTCGCTGCGCGGCTGCTGGCGGCGGAGGGGCACGTCGCCGCGGCGCGGCGGGTGTTCGACGACGGGTTCGCGGTCGCGGACCTGCGGGAGGGCGAGGAGACCCTGGCGGAGGTCTGGTCGGCGATCACCGATTGCGCGCTCCCGCCCCGCTACGACTTCCGCATGCGGCCGTAGCCCGCCGGGGGCCGGGGCCGGGCGCGGCGCCGTTGTCAGGAGCTCCGCCCCCGAACTCCGCGCCCCGAACTCCCCGGCCGCCGCTGGGAGGTGCCCCTGGCGGTGCTGGAAGTGCCGCTGCGCGGCACCCGGGGCTCCGCCGGCGTCCGAGGCGCGGGATCCGCTACTTCTTGATCTCGTTGATGCAGAGCACGAACTGCTTGCCCGACCTGCGCCGGGAACCGCTGGTCTGCTCGTAGTAGCCGGTGTCCGACTTGCCCTCGCACTTGCCGCTGTCCAGCGTGTCGGGGATCACCTCGACCACCTTGTACGTGGCCTTGGCGTCACCGCACTTCACCACCTGCAGGTCGGGGCTGACCTGGGTGCCGTTGTTCTTGAGGCAGTCCCCGGCCTTCGCGTGGTCGGCGTCGTCCTGGCTCAGGAAGTAGCCGACCGCGACGACGATCACGGCGATCACGATGCCGACGATCTTCAGCTTCTTCAGGATGCCCATGCCCCCGCTCCGGGCCGGCGGCGCCGGCGGGGCGGACCACTGCTGCGGGGTGCCGCCGTACGGAGGCTGCCCCTGCTGGGGGAATCCCGGCCCGGGCTGGGGCGGGTATCCCTGCGGCGGCTGCTGCGCGTACGGGCCGGGCTGGCCGGGGTAGGGGCCGGGGCCCTGCTGCGGCGGGTAGGTCATGTGGGAGTCCCCCAGGGGCGTGCTCACGAATTCTTGACGTGGGCACGCTATATCAATCGATCAGCACCCCTCGCACCGTGTCCGCCGGGGCGGGGTCAGGCCCGGCACAGGATCTCGCCGTTCGGGACCATGAACCAGGCGTCGGGGTCCGCGCCCCACTCGTGCCACGCGGAGGCGATGGCCTCCAGGTCGGCGGTGGTGGCCTGGCCGCCCCCGGTGGCGATCGCCGCGTACGAGGAGGCCGTCGTGCGGTCCGCCCACAGGGACGACCACCATGCCGTCTCCGCCGGGGTGGCGTAGACCCAGTTCGTCGCGCCGGCGGCCACCTCCGTGAAGCCCGCCGCCCGCGCCCACGCCCGCAGCCTGCGCCCGGCGTCCGGTTCGCCGCCGTTGGCCCGGGCCACCCGCTGGTACAGGCCCTGCCACGCGTCCAGGCCCGGCGCCTCGGGATACCAGGTCATCGCCGCGTAGTCGGCGTCCCGCGCCGCCACGATCCCGCCCGGCCGGCACACGCGGCGCATCTCGCGCAGCGCCTGCACCGGGTCGCCCACGTGCTGCAGGACCTGGTGGGCGTGGACCACGTCGAAGGAGTCGTCCGGGAACTCCAGCGCGTGCACGTCCGCCGTCCCGAACCGCACGCCCGTCACCCCGCGTTCCGCCGCGTACGCGCGGGCCTGTCCGACGACGTCCTCGGCCGCGTCGACCGCCGTCACGCTGCCGCCGGGGGCGACCAGTTCCGCCAGGTCCGCCGTGATCGTGCCCGGACCGCAGCCCACGTCCAGTACGGACATGCCCGGCCGCAGCTCGCCGATCAGGTACGCCGCCGAGTTCTCCGCGGTGCGCCAGCGGTGCGAGCGCAGGACCGACTCGTGGTGGCCGTGGGTGTAGACGGCCGTCTCGTGGGCGTTCATCGCGTACTCCTCGTCGTCGAAGCGCTGCTGTGTCCCCACCGTAAAGGATCATGTCGTCATATGAGATCTGTGTTTTGACATGTGGACACGAGCCTTGTCGCGCAAGGGGAGCGGCTCGGCCGGTGGCAGGGAAATGGAGGTGCGAGGAGAGTGGGCCGCATACGGGAATCACGGGAGACCCCGCAGCGGAAGGCGGTGAGGGGCATGCCGGAGACGCTGCTCCAGTTCCACGCCCAGGCGCTCCGGCTGTTCGGCGAGCGGCTGCGCGCGGTCGAGGACGGCCAGTGGGACGCGCCGACCCCGTGCACCGAGTGGGACGTGCGGGCGCTGGCCAACCACGTCGTGGGGGAGCAGCTCTGGATCCCGCCGCTGGTCACCGAGGGTCGCACCGTCGAAGAGCTCGGCGACGCCTTCTCCGGGGACGTGCTCGGCGAGGACCCGCTCGCGGCCTGGGAGGCGGCCTCCGCCGCCGCGCACGCCGCCTTCGCCGCACCGGGCGCGCTGGAGCGGACGGTGCGCCTCTCGTACGGGCCCGCCCTCGCCATGGCGTACTGCTCCGAGCTGACCGCCGACTGCGTCGTGCACACCTGGGACCTCTCCCGGGGCATCGGCGCCGACGAACGGCTCCCGGACAACCTCGTCGAGTTCTCCATCAAGGAGGTCATGCCGTACGCGGACGGGCTCGCGGCCAGCGGCATGTACGCCGAGCCGCTGGAGGTTCCGGCCGGGGCGAACGCGCAGACCAGGCTGCTCGCGCTGCTCGGGCGGAAGGGCTGACCCCGGGCGGGGGACGGCTATAACGGGCATGTTCCCCTGAATAATCGTATAAAGGGCAGCGTCGGGTGAGACGGGCGGCTCCAGCGCGGAAGGCGGGAAGCGGTGGCGGGGATGCAGCGCACGGCGGCGGAGGGCCGTGGCCCTGTCCGGTACGGCCCGCCCGCACCCCAGCCCGGCCTCCCCGTGCTGCCCGAGCTCCTCGCCGTGCTCGCCTCCGCCGCCGGACGCTCCGCCCCCGAAGCCCCCGGCGGCGGGCAGGCCTTGCGCGAGGCCGCCTGCCTGCACTGGGGGCGCCGCGGGCTCGCCACCGCCCCGGAGGACGTGGCCGCCGGCCCCGGCGCCCCGGCCCTGCTGCTCGCCCTGCTCGGAGCCTTCGGCGGCGACGTGATGCTGCCGAGGCCCTGTCCCGCCTGGTGGACCCCGCAGGTCCGGTTGCTGGGACGGCGGGCCTACCACGTGCCGACCCCGGCCGAGTGCGGCGGCGTACCCGACCCGTACGCCCTGCTGGAGACCGTACGGCGGGTGCGCGCGGAGGGCGGCGACCCCCGGGTGCTGCTGCTCTCCGTCGCCGACGACCCGACCGCCACCGTCCCGCCGCCCGAGATGCTGCGCGAGGCCTGCGAGGCCGCCGAAGCCGCCGGACTGTTCGTCGTCAGCGACGAGAGCTGGCGCGACACCGTGCACCGGCCCGGCGACACGCTGGTGCTGAGCCCCGCCGAGATGCTCCCCGAACAGGCGGCCGTCCTCCTCGACCTGTCCGGTGCGCTGCTCCCCGCCGGCTGGCCCGCGGCCGTGCTCCGCTTCCCCGACACCGGGCGCGGCACCTGGCTGCGCGCCCGCACCCTCGACGTGCTCACCGCCACCGGTGCGCTCGTCGCCGGCCCCGTCGCCGGAGCGGCCGCGCACGCCCTCGGCGAACCCGACGCCGTCGCCGCACGGGCCCGCAATGCGGCCGCCCTGCACGGGGTCGTGGCCGCCGCCGCGCACCGCACGCTGCTCGGGGCCGGGGCGCTGGCCCGGCCGCCGGAGGCGGGCCGCCACCTCTACGCCGACCTCTCGCCCCTGCGGGCCGGACTCGCCCGCCACGGGGTCGGCGACGCGATGGAACTCGAGGACTGGCTCGGAGCCCGGCTGGGCGCGCCCACACCGGGCGGACAGCGGTTCGCGGACGAACTCGGCGCGCTGCGCGTGCGGTTGTCGACGGGGCCGCTGCTCGGAGCCACCCCCGAGGAACGGCTGGCCGCCCTCACCGCCCGGGATCCGCTGGCGCTCCCGCACGTACGGCGCTCCCTGGACCTCCTCGGATCGGTCCTGACGGGGCTGGCCTGACCCCCTCCCCAGCCCGCCCGACCGACGCGAACCGGTGAACGGAGACTTCTCGATGAGGGACCGGACGGACGCCCCCGCCCCCGCCGCAGCCCCCGGGCCGGTACGTCCCGCCGCGCAGCCCCCCACGCCCCGCCCGGCACCGCCCGCCCGGCCCCTCGGGGAGCACCGGCGCTGGCCAGCCTCCTTCGCGGACCGCCTGACCACCCCGCTCCCGGGCATGCGCGCCTTCGCCCGGCTCGCCCGCGAGGGCGCCTTCCGGCCCGGGCCCGAAGGGCTGCGCGGCATCCCCGACCTGCCCTTCGCGCCGGCCCCGCTGCCCGCCGTGCACCCCGGCACGGTCTGCGTCACCTGGGCCGGGCACGCCAGCTGGGTGCTGCGGACCGGCGGACTGACCGTGCTGACCGACCCCGTCTGGTCGCGGCGCATCCTCGGCACCCCGTCCCGGATGACCCCCGTCGGGGTGCGCTGGGAGGACCTGCCGCCCGTCGACGCCGTGGTGATCAGCCACAACCACTACGACCACCTCGACGCCCCCACCGTCAAGCGGCTGCCCCGGCACACCGCCTTCTTCGTCCCGGCCGGCCTCGCCCGCTGGTTCCGCCGCCGCGGGTTCACCCGGGTCACCGAACTCGACTGGTGGGAGTCGGCCGAACTGGGCGGCGTGCGCTTCGAGTTCGTCCCGGCCCACCACTGGTCGAAGCGGTCCCTGATCGACACCTGCCGTTCCCTGTGGGGCGGCTGGATCCTCACCGACACCCAGAGCCCCGCCCCGGCCAAGCTCTACTTCGCGGGCGACACCGGCTACGGGCACTGGTTCGCGGAGATCGGCCGCCGCCACCCCGGCATCGACCTCGCCCTGCTGCCGATCGGGGCCTACGCCCCGCGCTGGTGGCTCAGCGACGTCCACGCCGACCCGGAGGAGGCCGTCCAGGCCTGCCTCGACCTCGGAGCCCGCCGGATGGCCCCCATGCACTGGGGCACCTTCGTCCTCTCCGCCGAACCGGTCATGGAGCCCGTGCACCGCGCCCGGACCGCCTGGGCCCGCGCCGGCCTGGCCCGCGAGCACCTCTGGGACCTCCCGATCGGGGCCTCCCGCACCCTCGGGGGCGGGGCCGGGGAGCTACCCGCTCCCTGAGATCCCGACCGCCCCGGCGAAGAGCCGGTCCGCCAGGTTCGCGTACGCCTCCGCCGTACGGGGCCGCAGCCGGCCCAGGTTCCGCTCGGCGATGCCCGACAGGTGCAGGTCGAAGGGTACGAAGACCAGCGGCCCGGCCGTCGGCAGGTGCGCGCGGACGCCCTGCGCGGACAGCACGGCACCCGATCCGCCGAGCGCGGTGGCCACGATCACCGCCCGGTCGGCGAGCGACTCCCAGCCGGTCCGGCGCAGCTCGGCCAGCTGCCGCTCGACCGCCTCCGTCGCGTGGAGCGCGTTCGTGCAGCACAGGACGAGGCGGTCGGTCTGCTCCAGCACGGCCTCCGCCCGCGCACCGATCCGGCCCTCGGCCCAGTCCGTCAGCACCACCGGGTAGTGGCGCGAGGCCATCGACAGGACCCGGCGGTACTCGTCGAAGTGGCTGGGGCTCGGAGCCTTGAACGCGGCCGAGTGGGCCACCACCTCCAGCCCGTCCCGGGTGCGGGTGGTGAGCCGCCGGATCTCCTCGTACGAGGCGTCCGGCGCGAGTGACGCCAGGTCGCCGAGGGTCGCCGGACTGCGCTGCGTCAGGTGGGCGTGCAGGTCCCCGGCCGTCGGCGCCCCGTCCAGGACCAGCACCGGCTCGCCGCGCACCACGGAGAGCAGGGTGCCCAGCGTCATGGCGGTCGTGGCCCGGCCCGAACCGGGCGAGACGCCCGCCACCGTGACCCGCAGGCTCTGCCCGAGCGGCCGCCGCAGCCCCGCCAGCAGCCGGTGGAACTCGGCCCGCTCGACGCTGCGCGTGGCGGACCAGACCGGGCGGCGCCCGATCCTCAACTCGCTGAGCGCCGGGGGCGCCCCCCGCGGACGGGCCTCCAGGCGCGGCCGTTCGGAGGGCGGGCCGGAGGCTCCGGAGGGGCGCACCCCGGGCTGCGGACCGCCGCGGGCGAGGGCGACGTACCCGGCCAGCAGCTCGGCGACCTCGGGTGCGGACGGGCGCTCCGCCGGGTCCGGCGACAGGCACCGCGTGACCATGGTGCGCAGCGCCTGCCAGGAGTCGCCCTGCCACAGCTCCATCCGCTCGGACAGGGTGCGGGCGCCGCTGTACGACTTGCTGCTGATCTGCCGCAGCAGTTCGCCGAGGGCCTGGACCGAGTCCGCCGGCTCCGGCACCGGCCCGGTCCCGGCGTACTCCCCGTCCAGCGCGCAGTCCGCCAGCCCGGTCAGCAGCACCGACCGCTGCAGGACCACCACGGAGTCCGCGGTCAGCGCGGCCGGCACCACGCCGTTGGTGTGGCAGATGCTCAGGGCGGACGCCAGGTGCCAGCCGAGGGTGAGGCTGGTGAGGATGTCGAAGGGGGCCCTGCCCGAACCGGCGCTCACCTCCAGCAGATCCGAGAGCACGGGAAGGGCGTCGCCCCCCGGCCCGGGCGTGGTGACCATCTGCATCGCGATCCACGGAGGGACGTCCCGCAGCCTCGTCGCCAGCAGCGTGGGAGCGTACCGGCCGTTCATCCGCCGCAGGGCCTCGGCCTCGACACCGAGCAACTGCGTGACGTACGAGGGCATTTCCGGACGCATCATCCGGATCGCCACCTCGGTGCCCCGGGTGTCGTGGCCCCGGTAGACGATGCTGCGCTCGCCGAGCCGCCGCCCGCTCAGCCGGTACGGGCCCAGCTGCTGCGGGTCCTGCGGGGTCAGCGGATCCCAGTGCTGCGCCGACCGCGGCCGCGACTCCGACGGCCGCGAGGGCGCCGGCAGGGACTCCATGCTGACGCCGAACCGGGCCAGCAGCCGCCGCTCGACCGCCGTGAAGGACCGGAAGGCGCTCGGTACGGTGTCCGCGCCGTCCGGATGCGCCAGCCAGGCGGGGAAGTCGGGCGAGCGGCCCGCCAGCTGCTCGATCCGCCGGCCGATCCGGCGGCCGGTCGCGAGCAGCTCGGCGCTGGGGACCGCGTCGAGCAGGGCCCGCTCGGCCTCGGGCGTGAACTGGAAGACCCGGTGCCGGGGCGGCAGCGGCCACGCGGCGGAGACCGGCGCGGGGACAGGCCGGATCAGCCCGCCGAGGAAGACCTCCGCCAGATGGGCGGTCCGCGCCGGCCAGGGCACGGCGTTCTGCACGAGGCGCATCACCGGCACCGACACCGGGCTGACCGCCGCCAGATGGGCCGCGAGCCGGTACGCCTCCGGGGAGGCCGCGTCCCGGAAGTGCTGGATGCCCCGGGCCTCCCGGGGCGGGGCGATCAGGGCCCGGCGCCGGGGCGGCGACAGCAGCGGCAGCCCGACGGTGGCGCCGGGGGAGGTCAGCAGCCGCGCCCAGTCGCGCAGGGCCTCCGCCGTGGGCTCCAGCACGGGGACGGGCACCCCGGAGAACCCGGCCAGCTCGGCGGGCAGCACCGGATCGGTGACCTGCCAGTGCGTGTTGGGGGCACCCGGGCGCCGGGTGGTGACCTGCCAGTGGTCCGCCTGGATCCCGGAACCGTCCCAGAGCGCCGGCGGCAGGGTGTGCAGGACCGCGACCGGCCCGCACTTGGCCCACCTGCGCAGCACGCCGTGCATCCGGCCCTGCCGCCAGGCCGCGCCCATGCCGTCGCTCACCACCAGCACCAGCGTCTGGCCGGAGGGGTCGGCCAGCAGCGAGGGCGGCAGCGGCGCCCCGCCCGCGCCGAAGGGCCGGCCGCGCAGGACCGGCCCGGAGGAGGAGGCGGTGTCCAGGCCGTGCACCCGCAGCGAACGGAAGGCCCCGAGCCGCTGCAGGGTGGCCTGGAGTTCGATGGCGAGGCGCTGCCACAGCAGCATGGAGACCCCGTCCTCGACGACGAGCGCGAGGTTCAGCCAGCGCTCGCGCACCGGCTGCATCACCACGTCCGGCAGCCAGGTCTCGGCCAGGGCCGCGGCCGTGGCCGCCTCGTCCAGCTCGAACCGCCACCGGCTCGGCCGCTTGAGCCTCAGGGGCCGCAGCGAACGCCCCACCAGCAGCTCCTGTACGAGGGCCTTCTCCTCCGGGACCCGGACCGGCATCCCCGGCTCCGGTTCGTCGGCGCGGGCGGACTCGGGCCGCTCCGCCGGCTCCCGGGAGGCGGGCGCGGGCGGCACCGGGGCCGCGTGCAGTTCGGGCAGGGCCAGATCCGGCAGGTCCTCGTCCGGCAGCGGCAGTTCGGCCCGCTCGGTGGCCTCCGGCGGTTCCGCAGGGGGCTCGCCGTCCTGCGCGGGCGCGGACCGGGGCGGGCGCCGGGCCGCTTCGAGCGGCAGCCGCGCGGGGTCGAGGGACAGACAGCGGGCCAGCCACAGGACGTCCAGGACGGTCTGCGGGCCGAGGTCCTGCCCGGCCGCGCCCAGGACGCGCAGCACGTCGTCCAGCCGGTCGAGCCGCTCGGACCGCTCCAGCCGGTCCGGCCCCTCGGGCGGCCCCGGCTGCTCCGGCCGTTCCGGCGTCCCCGGCTGCTCAGGCCGCTCCGCCCGGCCGGGCCGGTCCTCCTCGTGCGTCCCGTCCCCGCCCGTCACGGTCAGCCGGCCCCGGTCAGCTGGTGGAGCACTGCGTCCAGCAGTCCGTCGGCGTCCAGATCCACCCCGCCGGCCCGCAGGAACACGGCGTTCAGCAGCTGGTCGGTGGCCAGCTCCCCGGGGGCCCGGCGGCGCAGGAACGCCGACAGGAGGTCGTCGATCTCCAGCAGGGCGTCCGGTCCCAGATGGGCGTCGACGATCGCCCGGAGGCGGTTCTCGTCCGGCACGGGCAGGTCCAGGCGGATGCAGCGCCGCAGGAAGGCCGGCGGGAAGTCCCGCTCGCCGTTGCTGGTGATGACCACGACGGGGAACTCCGTGCAGTGGACCAGGCCGCGCTCGACCGTGGCCGTGCCCCGGTGGTCGGCGGTGAGCACCTCGACCCGGTCCATCCCGTCGGGCAGCCGGCTCAGCTCCGGGATCTCGAAGATCCCCTCCTCGAACACGGTGAGTAGGTCGTTGGGCAGGTCCACGTCGCCCTTGTCCATCTCGTCCACGAGCAGGGTCCGCGGCCGGTCACCCGGCACCAGCGCGGTGCCCAGCGGCCCGAGCCGGACGAAGCTGCCGACGGACGGCTCGCCCTCCCCCCGGTCCCGGCGCAGCGTCGTCTCCCGCAGCCGGCCGATCGCGTCGTACTGGTACAGCGCGTCCTGCACGCTGGAGCGGCTGTTCACCGGCCAGCGCAGCAGCTTGCCCAGGCTCAGCTCGTGCGTCACCGCACGGGCCAGCGAGGACTTGCCCGTCCCCGCCGGTCCGGTCACCAGCAGCGGCCTGCGCAGGTGCAGGGCCGCGTTGACGACGTCCGCGTGCTCGGGCGCGATCAGGTACGGCAGCGGACGCGACGGGGCTCCGGCGGTCTTGAAGCGCCGCCACGGCGGCGCGGGCGGCATGACGGCCCGGTGCGGAACGCCGTCGCCGCGGAAGATCCGCCAACTCGTCGGTGCGTGCGGCTCCGTGGTCATGCGCCCTCCTGCGGCTCGGAAAGGTACAGCTGGGGTGCGGTCCGGTCGGCGTCCGCCCAGGCGAGGACCGGACGGCCGGGGTAGTCCCGGGGGCGGTGGACCGTCTTGGCTCGGTACGAGCGCACGCCCTCGGGCAGCTCACGGGTGGTGACGGCGCTCATCTGCGTGACGGCGCCCGACTCGCTCTCCTCGGCCCGGTCCCACACCACCACCGGCACCCCCACCGCCAGGCACACCTGGACGATCTCGTCCCGCAGGCCCGCCGGCACGTCCACGGCGACCCGGACCGCGTCCGAGCGGTCCATCAGCGTGCCGTAGATCTCCCGGGGGCCCACCCCGGCGTCCGTGATGAGCAGGGACGTACCCGTGTCGAGCTGGCGCCAGCGCCGGCGCCAGTCGGGGAGGAAACGCTCGTTGCGGCGCAGGAGTTCCGGACAGTTGACGACCAGCTGGTACTCCGCGCCGAGCACCGCCGGGACCAGCCCGTCCGGCCCGTACGTCTCCCACTCGTCGATCGGCAGGTTGAGCCCGGCCCGGTCGACCAGGGCCTCCACCAGCGGCCGGTGCTCACCCTGGTCCGCCCTGCACAGAGCCTCCAGGGTCCGCAGCAGCTCGCGCGCCGCCGCGGCCCCGCTGTAGACCGCGTTCCCGTCCGTGGACACCTGACGGGGCCCGGAGCCCTCGTCGCACCACAGCCGCAGCCGGTACCGGTCCGCCCCGGCGAGGGTGCTCACCTGCACCAGCACCCGCATCGGAGTGCTGCGCTCCTCCTGGGCGCGGGCCCAGTCCTCGGCGTCGGAGCGGCGTTCGGCGAGCGCCGAGTGGGGGATGCCGAGCCGGTCGGCCACCGCGTCCGCCCACAGCCGCAGATTGGCCCGCGTGGCCCGGGGGCAGAGCACCGCGGCGTACTCCGTCACCCGCAGCAGGGCGGGCACGCGCGTCCCGGCCGCATCCGTGCGGCTGTCGCCCGAGAGCCGCTCCAGGTGGGACAGCAGCTCGCCGACCGTCCGCCAGCCGGGGAACGCGGCGGCCAGTGGCAGGGCCTCCCGCACCGCCCGCGGCAGCCGCGCCACGACCGGCTCGGGCAGCCCGTCCAGCAGCGCCCGCAGCCGGCGGTGCTCCCGCGGCGAGAGCAGCACCGGGACGGGGGAGAGCCGGCCGACCGACAGAAGCCGCAGCGTCATCTCCGGCTCCTTGTGGCGCAGCACCTCGCTGAGCGCGGGGAGCGCACGCGGCTCGGTGACGAGCAGCTCGGCGAACTCCTCGTAGCCGGGCGCCGATCCATCGCGCGGGTAGGCGTACCCGCAGCGCTCCGCGACCGAGCTCGCGGTGTCGGCCAGGCCGCCCAGGCCGGGCAGCGCCGCCTCCAGCGCCTCCGTCAGCAGGGGCAGGGCCGGGTCCTCCGGGTCGGCCGCCGGGCGCTCGAACAGCTCGTGGGCGCCCGCCGCAAGCAGCTCCTCCCGTACGCGCTGCCACGGGATGCACCAGCTGCGCCGGTTGATGTGCTGGCTGCTGTGGGCCCGGGGCGCCCCCGTGGCGGGATCGGCGGGCGGCATGATGTGGGCGGCGACGACGCCCACGACGGCGCCCTCCTCGGCCGACCACAGCGGACCCCCGCTGTACGCGGGACCGACGGCCATGCCGGTCGGGTCGCCGTCCACGTAGCCGATGACCCCGTCGAAGGAGGTCACCGTCACGTCCGCGAACGAACTGCTCAGCCCGGAACCGTGCCAGGCCCGCAGTTTGCGGCCGAGGGCCATCGGCGCCCACTGCGGGGGCGGGGCGGCCCGGTCCGCCTGGCGCTCGACGACGAGCACCGCGAGATCGCCGAGCCACTCGTGGTCCTGCCGGTCCCGCACCTGCGGCTGGCCGTCCCGGCGCCGCGGCGGCACCCAGTACGCCACGCGGGCCGCGTACCGGTAGCTCCCGACCGGCGTGTGCAGGGTCACCGGGACGAGCGCCTCGCCGGGAGTCCGGCTGTCGAACAGGTGCCGGCCCAGGGCGTCGTTGACCACGTGGGCGCAGGTGAGGACGTGGGACGAGGTGAGCGGAACCCCGGCCCCGGCGGTGGTGGAGCCGTCCGCCCGCAGCACGGACGCCACCGTGTAGCGCGGGTCCGCCGGCGCGGCCCCGCTCTCACGGCGGAACCATCCCATCGGTCAGCTCGTGCGAGGGGCGGGCTGCACGGGCTGCACGGGCTGTTCGGGCGGTGGCGACTGTGCGGGCGGTGCCGGCTGCCAGGTCGCGGACACGGTCAGATGGGCCTGGCCGTTGCCCCCGACGATGCCCAGCTTGAGGTCGTGCCCCACCTGCACCCCGAAGGTCACGTTCACCTCGTGCGGCGGGCTCGGGGAGGCCGTGACGGCGTCGTGGACCTCCTGGAGCAGGACCCCCATCGGCCGCAGCGCGGTGCGGAGCGTCTCGACGGCGAAAGCGGCCACCGCCTGGCCGCCGCCGCGTGCCACGGGCACGCTGTGCCCCATTCCGTCGGGCAGGTCCCCGGCGGCTTCCGGGGCCTCCGGGGCCGGGCCGGAGGGCGAGGTGACCTCGAAGCGGACGGGAGTGCCGTCGCCGAGCTGTAACTCGGTGAAGGTTGCCATGGCCTCATTGTGCCGAACATCGGTCACCGTGTGGCCGGTTCGCGCAGAAGAGGTCAGCGGAGCGGCCGGCCGCGCACCCGCCGCCACAGCGCCGGACCCGTGCTGATCAGCAGGGTCAGCGCGACCGCCAGGGCCACGCCCTTCCAGGGTTCGGCGAACAAGGAGCCGCCCAGGATGCCGATCAGCCCGTACGTGGCCGCCCAGGCCAGGCAGGCCGGGGCGTCGCCGCGGGCGAAGCGGTGCAGCGGGAGCCCGGACATCAGACAGGCCAGCATCACCGGGATGCGCCCCGCCGGGACCAGCCGGGACAGCACCAGGACCAGCACCCCGTGCTCGTCGAGCCGCATCTGCGCCTGGTCCAGCCGCTCCGGCGCGGCACGCCCGCGCAGCCGCTCCAGCCACCGGGACCCGCCCCGCGAACGCACCCCGCGGTACCCGAGCCAGTACAGCACGACGTCCCCGGTGAAGGCCGCCAGCGCCGCCACCCCGAACACCAGCAGCACCCCGAAGGGCAGCGACTCCTGGTGGAACGCCACCACCGCGGCCGAACTCACCAGCGCCCCGGTCGGGATCACCGGCACCAGCGCGCCCAGCGCCACCAGTACGAACAGCGCCGGGTACCCCACCACCTGCTGGGTGCTCTCCTGCGGGACCTGCCCGGCCGCCGCCGCGAGCTCGCACCACGTCACGGCAGCCGCACCCGTTCCCCGTGGCCGGGCAGCGGCACCGTCACCTCCGGCGCGAGCCGACCCGCCAGGCGCACGAACTCCTGGCCCGGCGCGTGGAACTCGTGCGGCCGCACCGCATCCATCCCGATCGGCCAGTACGTCCCGTAGTGCACCGGCACCGCCGCCGCGGGGGCCAGCTCCGCCAGCGCCCGCGCCGCCCGCCCCGCGTTCAAGTGCCCCGGACCGAGGTACGGCCCCCAGCCGCCCACCGGCAGCAGGGCCACGTCCACCGGCCCGACCTCCTCGGCCATCGTGTCGAACAGCCCGGTGTCCCCGGCGAAGTACGTCCGCACCGCGCCCTGGACCACGTACCCGAGCGCCGGCGCGAGGTGCGGCCCGAACGGCAGCCGCCGCCCGTCGTGCCGTGCGCTCACGGCCCGCACCCGCACCCCGTCCCGTACGTCGACCACCTCGCCCGGCGCCACCTCCGTGACCCGCAGCCCGCGCCGCCCGGCCGTGCGCGCCAGCCCCGGCACCGCCCGGCGCGCCCCGCGCGGCACGACGAGCCGGGTCCCGGGCCCGAGCCGGGACAGCGAGGGCAGGTGCAGGTGGTCGGAGTGCAGGTGCGACACGAGCACCACGTCGGCCACCGCCGCCTCGGGCGGGGGCACCGCCCCGCCCCGCCGCCGCAGATGGGCGAGCCGCCGGGCGAACAGCGGATCCGTCAGGACCCGGACCCCGGAATCCTCGACCGTGCACGTGGCATGCCCCCACCAGGTGATCTCCACAGGCACCCGGCCCTCCCTCCTCGCCCGTCCTCCGAGCCTAGTGCTGTGACCGCAAAGGTTCACCGTGCCGCGACGCTCCGCACCAGAGCGTGCCCCGTGCATCCGCCCGGAACCGGAACTCCCCGCCCCCTCCTCCCCGGACGCGGATCGGAGTAGGGTCGGGCGGCATGGATGAGCTGCGCGTGGCCGCTATCGCCAGCCTGGCCCCGCTCGAAGAACTGGACGCCGACCCCTTCGCCGTGGACACCCGCAGCCAGCAGGCCATGTGCGCCCGCTGGGCCGCGGACCACGGCTACGTCGTGACGAGGCAGCTGCTCGTCTACGGGCTGCGCGCCGACCACTGCGGGCTCTGGTCCGACGTCGACGCCGGCCAGGTCGACCTGTTCGTCGCCGCCAACCACCGGGTGCTGGCCCGCGCCCTGTGCTCCGTCGAGGAGTTCACCGCCGAGTGCGCACGCCGCGGCGTACGCCTGGAGACCGCCGGCCACGACGAGCCGCAGTACACCTCCGCGATGAAGGCCGAGGTGCACCGCCGGCTGTCCATGCCGACCGCCGGCTACGACGGCATCTGACCCCGCCGCAGCGCCCGCGGCCCCGTCCTGCCCGGCCGGGCGAGCCCGCTTGTGCGAGCCTGGAAGGCGGGACGGGGCGCAGGAGGTTGCGGCGTGGTGCGAGGACGATGGCGGGCCGCGGGCGGCGCCCTGGTACGGGTGGTCATCGTATGGGCGGTGTCCACCCTCACCATGCTCGCCCTGGCCGGGCTCCTGCCGGACTTCAGGCTCCAGTCCGGCGACGGCGACAGCATCACCCAGATCGCCCTGACCGCCGCCTGGGGAGCGGGCGCCTTCGGGCTGCTGAGCGCACTGGTCTGGCCCGTGCTCGTACGGGCCCTGCTGATCCTGCCCGCCCTCGTCCTCGGCCTTCTCGTCTTCTCCCTCAACGGCTCGCTGCTCCTCATGGCGCTCCGCCTGATCCCGTCCGGGCGCGGCCAGGTGGAACCCGACACCGCGGTGGTCGTGGCCGCGGTGATGTCCGCGGTGGCCTCGGCCACCTCCACCACACTCGCGATGCGCGACGACGAGGCGTACCGCAGGCGGCTCTACCGGCTCGCCGACCGGCGCCACCGCAGGCTCCGCGGGGCGGGCCCGCCCGGAGCGGAGGGGGCCGGGCCCGGGCTGCTCTTCCTCCAGCTCGACGGCCTCGGGCACCAGGCGCTGCGCACCGCGGCCGACGGCGGGCTGATGCCCACGGTCGCGGGGTGGCTGGCGAGCGGCCACCGCCTCGCCTCCTGGCGTACGGACTGGTCGAGCCAGACCGGCGCCAGCCAGCTCGGCATCCTGCACGGCTCCAACTTCGACGTGCCCGCCTTCCGCTGGTACGAGAAGGACACCGGCGAGGTGGTCGTCTGCAACCGGCCCAGCAGCGCCGCCGAACTCCAGCGGCGCGCGATCGGGCGCACCGGCGACGCCGGCCTGCTCACGCGCGGCGGGGCGAGCCGGGGCAACCTGTTCAGCGGCGGCGCCGACCAGCTCGCGCTCGTCCTGTCCGTCTCCGCCCGGCGGGGCCGGGCGAACCGCTCCCGCGCGGGCTACTTCGCGTACTTCTCCGACCCGGCCAACGCCGTCCGCACCGCGGTGTCCTTCGTCGCCGAGGTGGTCCGCGAGGTGGGCCAGTCGGCCCGGGCCCGGATGCGCCGGGAGACCCCGAGGGTGTCGCGCGGCGGGCTGTACCCGCTGATCCGGGCCTTCGCGACCGTGGTCGAACGGGACGTGGTCGTGGCCGCGGTGATCGGCGACATGCTGGCCGGCCGCGCCGCCGTCTACGCGGACCTGGTCGCCTACGACGAGGTCGCCCACCACTCCGGCCCGCACGGCCGGGACACCGACCGGGTCCTGGAGCGCCTGGACCGGAGCCTCGCGCTGATCGCCCGGGTCGCCGAGCACGCCCCGCGGGAGTACCGGATCGTTCTCCTCTCCGACCACGGACAGAGCCCGGGGGAGACCTTCCTGGGCCGCTACGGGCTCACCCTCGAGGACCTGGTCCGGGCCGGCTGCGGGCTGCCCGTCTCCCGCCGGGCCGGCCGCACCCGCAGCGGGGCCGAGGCCCGCGCCGCCGTCCGCACCGCGCTGCACCGGCCGGTGGAGGAGGGCGAGGAGGCCCGCCCGGAACCCGGACCCGACCCGGTGGTGCTCGCGTCCGGGAACCTCGGGCTGATCTCCTTCCCCGACCTCCCGGGCCGCGCCACGCGGCAGCACCTCGAGCGGGCCCACCCGGCCCTGCTGGCCACCCTGGCGAACCACCCCGGAGTGGGCTTCCTGCTGGTGGACGGGGTCGTGCTGGGCTCCGGCGGAGCGGTGGCCCGGCTGGACGTCCCCGGCGAGGCGGAGGAACTGCTGGCCCCCTTCGGCCCGGGCGCCGCCGAGGCCGTCCGGCGGACCGACGCCTTCCCGCACGCGGCCGACATCATGGTGAACTCGGCGTACGACCCGGCCACGGGCGCGGTGCACGCCTTCGAGGAGCAGATCGGCTCCCACGGCGGCCTGGGCGGGGAGCAGGGGCACCCGTTCCTGATGTGGCCGGGGGAGCTGGCCGAACCGCCGGCCGGCCTGGTCGGCGCGGAGGCGGTCCACGGGGTCCTACGCGGCTGGCTCCGCGACGCGGAACGGGACGGCCCCCAGGTCCCCCTGGGCCCGCACTCCGCCGCGGAGCCGCAGGAGAGCCCGGGGCGGGCGCCTGACCTGCGGGGTAGTTTGGAATGAGGGGCCGGCCAGGGGGGATCCGAGGGGTCGCCATGTCAGCGATCAGCAACACCATCGACATTTCCCGCAGCCCGGACGAGGTCTTCGCCTACGTCACGGACCCCACGCACCTGCCGGAGTGGCAGGACAGCGCCGTATCCGCCGTCCCGATGGGCGATCTGCCCGTCCACGTCGGTTCGCAGGTCGTCGTCACCCGCAAGGTCGGCAGGCGCCGGATCCCCACGAAGATGGAGTTCACCGAGCTCGACCGGCCGCGCAGCTGGCACCTCCACGGCATCGAGGGGCCGGTGCGGCCGGAGGTCCAGGGAACCATCGAACCCCTCGACGGCGGGGCGAGGTCCCGGGTCACCCTGTCCGTCGACTTCGAAGGGCACGGCCTGGGCCGGGCCCTCGTCCCCCTCGCGGTCAAGCCGATGGTCCGCAGGGAGATGCCCCGCAGCGAGGAGAAGCTGAAGCACCTGCTGGAGCACACGGCCGTCTGAGCCGGAACCCGGCCGGCGGACGGGCCGGAGCCCGGGCCCGCGGGCGGGCCGGTGGGCGGGTCGGTGGGCGGGCCGGAGCCCGGGCCCGCGGGCGGGCCGAAAACCGGATGCTCCCGGGCACGTGGTGCGACCAGACTGGGCGCACCACGTACCCCAGCCCTGAGGACACCGCTTTCGTGCAGGCCGCCGTCGCCGTCACCCCCGCCCAGCTCCCCGAACTGCTCCTCGGCCTCGCGACCGTGCGGCCCGTCTTCATCTGGGGCGCACCCGGAATCGGAAAGTCCTCGCTGGTACGGAAGTTCGCCGACTCCCTCGGCCTGGAATGCGTGAGCCTCCTCGGCACGCAGCTGGCCCCGGAGGACCTGGTCGGCGTACCGCAGATCCGTGACGGCCGGTCCGTCTTCTGCCCGCCCGAGGTCATCGCGCGCGACGAGCCGTACTGCCTCTTCCTCGACGAGCTCAACGCCGCGAGCCCCGATGTGCAGAAGGCCTTCTACTCGCTGATCCTGGACCGCCGGATCGGCTCCTACGAGCTCCCCGAGGGTTCCGTCGTGATCGGTGCCGGCAACCGGGCGACCGACAACGCGCTGGCCCGGCCCATCGCCTCGGCCCTCGTGAACCGCCTGACCCACGTGCACCTGACGGCCTCCGCGCAGGACTGGCTGGTCTGGGCGGGCGAGAGCGGCATCCACCCCTGGATCACCGACTACCTCACCGACCGCCCCGACCACCTCTGGTCCCAGCCGCCGAAGACGGAGGAGCCGTTCTCCACCCCGCGCTCCTGGCACATGCTCTCCGACGCCCTCCATTCCTTCGGGTCCGGCCTCGACGAGCAGACCCTGAAGGTGATCGCGCACGGCACCCTCACCCCGGCGCACGCCGTCTCCTTCTGCGGCTACGCGAAGATCGTCCGCCATGCCTACGGCATCGAGGCGATCATGAAGGGGGACGCGAACTGGCCGCGCGGCCTGGAGGACCGGGACCTGCTGTACTACCTGGCCGACGCCTTCCGAGGCCGCCTGGTCAAGGACCTGCCCGCGGACAAGACCCACGTCTCGCCCGGCATGCGCGAGACCGCCTACCGGGCCAAGTCGCTGCTCGTGCAGCTCGCCGAGATCTCGGTCGAGGTCGCCCAGACCGTCATCGCCGACGACGCCGACGGCCTGCCGGTCCTGCCCGGCTGGTTCCTGATCGAGGCCGCCCGCGACATGCCCCGCCTGGTCGAGGCCCGCCGATGAGCGGGGTGCCCTCCCGGGCGGGCAACGGACCCGCGCCGCACGGACCCGCGCCGCACCGCCCCGCGCCGCACCGCCCCGCGCCGCACGGGGTCGCCGTATGAGCCGTGGTGCGCGGGGCAAGAAGGACAAGCCCGATCCGGCCGCCCAGGCCTTCGCCGAGGGCCTGGCCCTGGTCAAGCGGAACCCGGCGCTCGGCGCCGTCAACGGCAAGATTTGCCGCGAGACCCGGTGCGCCGCCACCCCCGCCGGGGGCCTGGTCGCCGTCACGTCCAACGGCACCCTCCACGTCCACCCCACCAAGCGGGCCGAGCCGAGGGAGTGGGCCTGGGCCCTCGCGCACGCCCTGCTCCACCTCGGCTTCGGGCACGTCCCGGCGGCCAAGGAGGACGACCGCGAGCAGCCCGACCGCTTCGACCTCGCCGCCCGCTGCGCCGTCGTCAACCGGTTCCTGCTGACGTTCCCGGTCGGCCGGGCCCCCGACCACCTCCCGGCCGAGTGCCCCGGCGGGGACGAGGAACTGATCGCCGCCCGCTGGCGCCGCGACGGCATCCCGCCCGCCTACGAGAACTGCGGCACCGCCGGGGACCACCCCGACCAGGTCCTGGTCGGCTGGCCGACCCCGGCCATCGCGGTCCCCGACTGGGAGACCGCCTTCGCGCACGCACTCACCCGGGCCGTCTCCGCCACCATGGCCGTGGCCGGCGGCCACGAGGGCCGCGTCCTGCGCCCCTGGGACCACGCGCTGAACTGGTTCGTCTCCTCCTACCCCCTCCTCGGCGGCCTGGCGTCCGGCCTGACCGTCGTCGCCGACGCCGAGCTGGCCCGCGCCCAGGGCATCGCGATCGCCGCCGTCAGCTCCACCGCCGGAGAGATCTACATCAACCCGCTGCGCAGCTTCGACGACGAGGAGTGGCGGTTCATCCTGGCCCACGAGATGCTGCACGCCGCCCTGCGCCACGGCGAGCGCCGCGGCGCCCGGGACCCGTACCTGCACAACGTGGCCGCGGACTACGTCGTCAACGGCTGGCTGGTGGAGATGCGGATCGGCAGCATGCCGGAGGGCCTGCTGTACGACCCGCTGCTGAAGGGGCTCTCGGTCGAGGAGGTCTACGACCGGATCGCCGGCGACCTGCGCCGCATGCGGCGGCTCGCGACCCTGCGCGGCAAGGGCTGCGGGGACATCCTGGGCGAGCCGCTCCCGCACGGCGCCCGCCGCCCGTACGCGGACCTCGACGAGTTCTACCGGCGCGGCCTGGTCCAGGGCT
The DNA here is from genome assembly GCF_044541755.1 of Streptomyces sp. NPDC085524. Lineage (NCBI taxonomy): Bacteria > Bacillati > Actinomycetota > Actinomycetes > Kitasatosporales > Streptomycetaceae > Streptomyces > Streptomyces sp. NPDC085524. The sequence goes on along the minus strand of NZ_JBITTH010000015.1, from coordinate 48,546 downwards.
TCGACCTGCACGTGCACGGGGAGCGCGGGCTGCTGCCCGCCGGGCTGGTCCAGGAGATCCGGGCGCTGGCCCACCCGCCCGTGCCGTGGGACGCGAAGCTCGCCCGCTGGTTCGACGAGTTCGTGCCGCGGCCCGAGCCCGTGCGGTCGTACGCGCGCCCGGCCCGCCGCCAGGCCTCCACCCCGGACATTGCGCGCGCGGGCCGCTGGTTCGCGCCCGAGGAGGTGGCCCGCTGCACCTTCGGCGTGGTGCTGGACAGCTCGGGCTCGATGAGCGCCGCCCTGCTCGGCAAGGCGCTGGGCGCCATCGCCTCGTACGCGGAGGCCCGGGACGTCCCGGCCGCCCGGGTCGTCTTCTGCGACGCGGCGCCGTACGACGCGGGCTATCTCCCGCCGATGGAGATCGCCGGGCGTGTGAAGGTCCACGGCCGCGGCGGCACCGAGCTGCAACCGGGCGTGGACCTGCTGCTCCGGGCGGAGGACTTCCCGCCCGGGGCCCCGGTCCTGGTGATCACGGACGGCTGGTGCGACACCCTGCGGATCCGGCGCGAGCACGCGTTCCTGATCCCGCAGGGCGCCACCCTGCCGTTCACGCCGAAGGGGCCGGTCTTCCGCCTGACCTGAGCGCGGCCCGGGCCTCCCGGGAACGGCGACGCCCCCGCACCGCCGGACGGCGGTGCGGGGGCGTCGTGTGCCGGGGGCCAGCTCAGTCCAGGTAGTCGCGCAGCACCTGCGAACGCGACGGGTGGCGCAGCTTCGACATGGTCTTGGACTCGATCTGGCGGATGCGCTCACGGGTCACCCCGTACACGCGGCCGATCTCGTCCAGCGTCTTCGGCTGGCCGTCGTTGAGGCCGTAACGCATGGATACCACGCCCGCCTCGCGCTCCGAGAGCGTGCCCAGGATCGACTGGAGCTGCTCCTGGAGGAAGGTGAAGGAGACCGCGTCGGCCGGCACGACCGCCTCGGAGTCCTCGATGAGGTCACCGAACTCGCTGTCGCCCTCCTCACCCAGCGGGGTGTGCAGGGAGATCGGCTCACGGCCGTACTTCTGGACCTCGATGACCTTCTCGGGGGTCATGTCGAGTTCCTTGCCCAGCTCCTCCGGGGTGGGCTCGCGGCCCAGGTCCTGGAGCATCTGGCGCTGCACGCGGGCGAGCTTGTTGATGATCTCGACCATGTGCACGGGGATGCGGATGGTGCGCGACTGGTCGGCCATGGCGCGCGTGATCGCCTGGCGGATCCACCAGGTCGCGTACGTGGAGAACTTGAAGCCCTTGGTGTAGTCGAACTTCTCCACGGCGCGGATCAGGCCGACGTTGCCCTCCTGGATCAGGTCCAGGAAGAGCATGCCGCGGCCGGTGTAGCGCTTGGCCAGGGAGACCACGAGGCGGAGGTTGGCCTCCAGCAGGTGGTTCTTGGCCCGGCGGCCGTCCTCGACCAGGATCTCCAGCTCGCGCTTGAAGGCGGGCTTGTGGTCCTCCTCCTCTTCGAGCTTGTACTCGGAGAACAGGCCCGCCTCGATGCGCTTGGCGAGCTCGACCTCCTGCTCGGCGTTGAGGAGCGGCACCTTGCCGATGAGCTTGAGGTAGTCCTTGACGGGGTCGGCGGTGGCGCCGGCGACCATGACCGTCTGCGCCGGGGCGTCGTCCTCGTCGTCGTCGGACAGGACGAAGCCCTGCCCGCCGGCCTTGGGGGCCTCTTCCTCGGGCTCGTCGACCAGGTCCTCGGCTGCCCAGTCCTCGCCCTCGACGACCGGGTTCTCGCCCTCGTCGGCGTCCTTGGCACCGGTCTTCTTGGCAGCCGCGGTCTTCTTGACTGCGGTCTTCTTCGCGGCGGTCTTCTTGACCGTGCGCTTCTTCGGCTCGGCGGCGACCGTGTCGGCCGTCACCTCGTCGGCGGCTGCAGCGGCCGGCGAAGCGGATATCGCCGAGGCCGTGGCCGGGGTGCTGGTGGCGGCCGTCTTGCGCGCGCCGATGGGGCGCGGCGGGGCGACGGCCTTCTTGGTCACGGTCCGGGCAGGGGCGGCGGCTGCCTTGCGGGGCTTCTTGGCGGCGGCCTTCGTGGCGGGGGCGGCGCTGACGTGGAGGGCGACGCCCTCCTCGTCCAGGACCTGGTTCAGGCTGCGCAGGACCCGCTTCCACTGGTCCACCGGGATGCGGCCGGCCTCGAAGGCCTGGCGCACGTCGTCACCGTTGATGTGACCCTGCTCGCGGCCGCGCTCGACGAGCGCGACGAGGGCCTCCGATTCGGCGATCTCCGGAGGGAACGTACGGGACGGGCTGAGCGACACAAGGAGCCTCTCGTTGCGAGCAGATAAGGGATCGGCGGGACATCATCGCGCGAACTTGGGAAACAGGCCCGAGGAGGTCTGTATTCCGGGCCGCGCGAGGACACCTGTCGGTTCATCGCACGCTCGAGTCGATTCGTTACGCGCTGAATTGAGTGACCTGCGCCACGCTGTGGACGGGCAACCTGTCGGGCGCGATTCCGTCCGCCTCCAACGTTAGTCCGTTTTGCGGGCTTCGATGAGGAAACGGGCGGTGTGTGCGACGAACGGGCCGTCACGTTCGATCTGTTCGTGCAGCTCGCGCAACCGGTCCCGGTACTGCCCGACCGTGAAGCCGGGCACCATCCAGATCACCTTCCGGAGGAAGTAGATCACGGCTCCGATGTCGTGGAACTCCGTGCGGAGCCGTTCGGAGCGGAGGTCGAGGACTTCGAGGCCGGCCTTTGTGGCGTCACTCACGGCATCGTCGGGGTGCCGCGCGCCCCGGACGTCCTCCGGCTGGGGGCCGAGGAAGTACTCGACGAGCTCGAAGACGCTCGCCGGCCCGACCTGCTGGGACAGGTAGGTCCCGCCGGGGGTCAGCACCCGGGCGATCTCGTTCCACCAGATGGTCACCGGATGCCGGCTGGCGACGAGCTCGAAGGCCTCGTCGCCGAAGGGCAGCGGCGGCTCGTCCGTGTCCGCCACCACGACCGCGCCGAGCGGGTGCAGCAGCCGGGTCGCCCTGTCGATGTTGGGCGGCCAGGACTCGGTGGCCGCGGTCAGCGGAGGCAGCGGGGCGGCCCCGGCGAGGACCTCGCCCCCGCCCGTCTGGATGTCCAGGGCGGACCGGACGCGGGCCAGGCGCTCCCGCAGTAGCCCCTGGTAGCCCCAGGAGGGACGCTGTTCGGTCGCCCGGCCGTCGAGCCAGGAGAAGTCCCAGCCGTCCACGGAGACCGACTCGGCTTCCGCGACAAGATGGTCGAAAGTGCGCGTCATGCCTTGATCCTCGCAGGCCGGGCGCCGGTGGACCACCGGATATGTCGACTACAGTGGATGCGGGCCGTGACTGGCGTTCGGGTGGATCACCACCGGGGAGCGGCCCGGCGTACTCGGGTACGCCGTCTGCCGCGCGCCTGGGCGAACCGCGATCCGCAGCGACGTTCAGGAGACCCCGTGACGACTGCCCAGACTGCCACTGCCACTGCCCAGCTGATGGACGGCACGGCCCTCGCCCGCCGCATCTCGGAGCAGACGGCCGCCTACGCGGCGAAGATCACCGAGCGCACCGGTACCGCGCCGTGCCTCGCGACCGTGCTGGTCGGCGAGGACCCCGCCTCCGTGACCTACGTCCGCATGAAGCAGAACCGCTGCGCCAAGGCCGGGATCACCTCCCGCCACGTGGAGCTGCCGGCCGGGACCACCACCGAGGAGCTGGTGGCCGCCATCACCGCGCTCTCCGAGGACCCGGAGATCAGCGGCATCCTGCTCCAGCACCCCGTCCCGCACCACATCGACGAGCGCGCCGCCTTCGAGGCCATCGCCCCCGGCAAGGACGTCGACGGGGTCACCATGCACTCCTTCGCCGCCATGGGCTTCGGGCTGCCGGGCTTCGTCTCCTGCACCCCCGGCGGCATCATGCGGCTGCTCGCCGCCTATGACGTGGACCTGACCGGCAAGCACGCCGTGGTCGTCGGCCGCAGCGCGATCCTGGGCAAGCCGGCCGGAATGCTGCTGCTGGAGCAGAACGCCACCGTCACCTACTGTCACTCCCGCACCCAGGACCTGTCCTCCATCGTGCGCCAGGCGGACGTGCTCGTCGCCGCGGTCGGCAAGGCCGAGTTCATCCGGGGCGAGGACATCAAGCCGGGCGCGGTCGTCCTGGACGCCGGGTACAACGAGGGCAACGTCGGCGACGTCCACTTCGAGTCGGCCGCAGCCCGCGCCTCGCTGATCACCCCGGTCCCGGGCGGTGTCGGCCCGATGACCATCGCGGTCCTGCTGGAGCAGACCGTCCAGGCCGCCGCGGCGCAGGCCGGGCTGGACCTCGCGGAGCTCTGAGCCCCGCCGGGCGGGACGCCGTACGCGTACGGCGAACGCCCCGGGCCTTCGGGCCCGGGGCGTCGTGCTTTCCCGGGGCGCGGGGCGCAGGGCGCAGGGGGGCGAAGGGCGCAGCGGGCGGGGCCGGAAGGCCGATCCGCGGCCGTTCAGCCCGTTCTGCGGCCAGAGGCGTGACGGGCGCCCGTGGTCCTCACCGGCGGAGCCCCTGCACGGGCGGCCTGAGGCCCGCGACGGCCAGTTCGGCGGAGCTGAGCGGGGGAGCCTGCGGGGCGGTGCGGTCCGTCGCGCGCAGTACGTGCCAGACGACGGACGGGGTGAACCAGTGGGTGGGCGCGCTGCTCATGGTGACCACCTTGAACAGGGCCGCCGTGAGCGCCTCGTCGGTGGTGGCGCCCCTCATCAGCCGGCCGACGTACCGGTCGAGCAGCCCGGACCCGGCCGCCGCCTCCATCCCGGTGGCGGTGGCCCCCGGGTACAGGATGTCCTGCGTGGTGGCGAGCTCCCAAGCGGTGCCCACCTGCGGAGCGATCGCGCGCTGCGCCGCCCGGCCGAAGCCGGGGTCGCCGAGTCCCTTCCCCCGGAGCAGGGCCCGGACGGCCAGGATCCCCTGGGCGGCGACCGTCATGCCCTGCCCGTACAGCGGATTGAAGGTGGCCACCGAGTCGCCGACGGCGAAGAAGCCGTCCGGCAGGGCGGCCTTCTCGAAGTAGATCCGGCGGTTGGCGGTGCCCTGGGTGACGGCGACGTCCGACAGGGGCTTCCTGTCTTCGAGGAGTTCGCCGACGATCGGGTCCCGGACGCCCTTGGCGAAGGGGATGAACGCATCGGGGTCGCCGGTGGGCTGGCCGCCCCGGGTCCCGGAGAGGGTGGCCTGCCACTGGCCGTTCTCGATGGGCACGACGGTGGCCGTCTGCCCGGGGACGGGCACCCGGGGGTCGGACTGCACGTTGACGATGGGGAAGCCCATCTCGTGGGCTCCGGCGGGGGCTTCGAAGATCCTGGTCGCGTAGACGAGACCGGAGTCGACCTCGGCCTGCCGGATGCCGGTCACGCCCAGTGCGTCGAGCCAGGTGCGGGCGCGCGAGCCGCGTCCGCTGGCGTCGACCACGAGGTCGGCCTCCAGCAGCAGCCCCTGTTCCCGGGGGGTGTCGACGCGGACGCCGGTGACCCGGGCCGCCGTACCCTCCAGGGCCCTGACCCGGCTCTCCTGGAGGGTGGAGACCCCCTTCAGGGCGGTGACCCGGGCGCGCACCACCGAGTCGAGGAGGTCGCGGCTGCAGGAGATGTTGAACTGCTTCTCCTGGACGCGGGGGATCCAGCCCTGGGCCGTCATGGTGGCGAGGTCGGTGGGCAGGCTGCGGCGGATGGCGCCCGCGCGCGTCCAGTCGCCGGTGATGCCGGGCAGGATCTCCTCTATGGCGCGGGCGCCGCCCGACCACAACAGGTGGGTGTGCCTGGCCTGCGGGAGTCCGCGCCGCGGCGCCGGGCCGGCGGGCAGCGGGTCCGCGTCGACGACGGTGACCGCGGCGTACTCGGAGAGGACGGCGGCCGCGAGCATTCCGGCCAGGCTGCCGCCGATCACGACGGCGCGGCGGGGCGGGGAGGTCTGGGTCATCGTGTCGTGCTCTCTGTCGGGGCCGTGCGCGGGGGCTGCGGCGCGGTGTGGTCGGCCGGGAGGCAGCCGGCGCGGACCCCGGACACGTGACCCTCCACGCACCGATTCTCCATAAGTCGACAAAACGTTCGAGTGGGCTGGGCTCCGTGAAGCCTAACCGGCCGTACCCCGCCGAACCAGTGGAAGCCAGGCTTCCCGCGGCCCGGTCGAAGCCGCGGGCGCGCAACGGGCGGGCGACGGGCGCGCAACGGGCATGACCCCTGAGGTAATCGACCCCGTCGCGCGGGGGCGGCAAGGTGGAGCCATCGGGTTCCGGAGCAGGAGGCACCTCCCGGACGAAGTCTGGGGGAGCACTCAGGGCCGGAACCCGGTACCCCACCCCGCCGTTCGACCTCGATGGAGGCTGATTCCCCATGTCCGCAACCCTGTTCGGCACCCTCGCCCGCACCACCGAGCCGCAGACCGCACTGCGCCGCTTCCTCGCCCTCGACTCCGTGGTGACCACCGGCAACGGGCTGGCGTACGCGGCCTTCTCCGCCCCCCTCGGCCGGCTGCTCGGGGTCGGTCAGGGACTGCTGCTGGAGCTCGGGATCCTGCTCGTGGCGTACGGCGCCGCGGTCGGCTGGCTCGCCTCGCGGCGCCGGCCGAACACCTTCGCCGTGAAGCTGGTCATCGAGACGAACTACGCGTGGGCCGTGCTCAGTCTGGTCTCCCTGCTGGTCTGGTTCACGCCCACCACCGCCGGGCTGGTGTGGATCCCGGCGCAGGGCCTCACCGTGGCCTCGTTCGCCCTGTTCCAGCAGCTCGCCCTGCGCTCAGTCGCCGAGTGAGCGCAGGTACTTCACCGTCGCCGGGTCGGCCGGGAGCATCGTCTCGATGGCCAGCTCGGCGACGGTCACGTCCATCGGCGTGTTGAAGGTGGCGATCGACGACACGAAGGACAGCAGGTGGCCGTCGTGCTCGATGACCAGCGGCAGCGCGATGTACGGGACGGCCTCCTCCGGTGCGGCGTCGCCCGGGCGGTCCGGCACCGGGTACGCAGCGACCTCCTCGTACAGCGCGCGCAGCGGTTCGGAGCGGGCCAGCGCGATCTGCCGCTCCATCTGGGCCAGCAGGTGTCCGCGCCACTCCTTGAGGTTGTGGATGCGCGGGGCGAGGCCCTCGGGGTGCAGGGTGATCCGCATGGCGTTCAGGGGCGGCGTCAGCAGGTGCTCCGGCAGCCCCTCCATCAGCATCATGATGCCCCGGTTGGCGGCGACGACGTCGTACGTGGCGTCCACGACCAGCGCCGGATAGGGCTCGTAGCCGGTCAGCAGCCGCTGCATGCCCTCGCGCAGCGTCTCCATCGACGGGTCGTCCAGGGCCGTCTGCGCGTAGTGCGGGGCGTAACCCGCCGCCAGGAGAAGCGCGTTGCGCTCGCGTACGGGTACGTCGAGGCGGTCGGCGAGCCGCAGGACCATCTCCTCGCTCGGCCGGGACCGTCCGGTCTCGATGAAGCTGATGTGCCGGGACGAGGAGTCGGCGCGGCCCGCCAGTTCCAGCTGGCTGATCCCGCGCCGCTCCCGCCAGGTGCGCAGCAGGGCGCCGACCGTGGGTGTCGTGGTGGTCATGCTCACGACGGTATCCGAGACCTGCGGCCCAAGTCGGCCCGGTTCAGCCCATGTCGAGGACATTCCGCAGGCCGAGACGGTAGCGCCACAGGTCGTGCCGCTTGGCGGGTTCGACCTCCGGCGCCCGGTACAGCGGTTGGACCGTGCACCGCGCGCTCGGGGAGCCGTCGCGGTCCAGCAGCGAGTTGACCGCCGCCCGGGCCGAGGTGTTCGCGCCCTCCATCGTCGCGAGGTCGATGTCCACCGCCACGTAGTCCCCGCTGAGGAAGAAGTTCGGGATGCGGGTGCCGGCGCTCGGCCGGTTGTGGAAGGTGCCCACCGGGTGGATCAGCAGTTCGTCCTGGTTGGTGGGGTTCGGGGTACCCAGCCCGTCCACACCCGGGTCCAGGTGCCAGGAGTGCAGCCTGGAGTCGCTGAGGAGGGTCTTGCCGGTGTCGTTGAGGGAGGCCTTCAGCTGCGCCCACACCTCGCGCGCCACCTCCTCGCGCGTGCACTGCTTGGCCGTCTTCCCGTAGAGGATCCCGGGCTTGTCCCACTCCGAGATGTCCACCGACAGGCAGTCGACCGCCGTCCCGTCGCCGTAGTCGGCGGGGAAGTCCCGCGAGGGCCAGTGCTCCGCCTGCTGGATCGCGGTCAACGACCAGGGCGAGTCGATGCAGTTGAGGTGCCCGTGGACCAGCGGGGCGCGTTCGGTGAGGTAGAACTGGATGCCCGTCATCCAGTCCGTCTCCAGCCTGTCGCAGCGCCCCAGCATCGGGTCGGCGGCCCGCAGCTCCGCGCTCCAGGTGCGGCGGGCGTGCTCCACGGGCAGTGCGCTGACGTAGTGGTCGGCGGTGGCGGTCTGCCGGGCGCCGTCCGGGCCCTCCACGACGACCCCGCTCACCCCGCCGCCCCCGTACCGGACCTCGCGCACGGTCCAGCCGATCCTGAACTCCACTCCCAGGGAGCGCAGATGGGCCTCCCAGGGGTCTATCCACGCCTCGTTGGTCGGCAGGTTCAGGATCCGGTCCGGCGGGCCGTCCGCGCCGCGCCCCAGCAGGTTGAAGACGAAGGCCTCGCCGAGGGTGCCGACCGTACGGGTGGAGGCCTCCTCGGCCTTGGTCGCCACGATGTTGCGGGTGATGCCGACGGCGAGGATGCGCTGGTACTCGCTCGACATCTGCTCCGCGCGCACGAACTCCCACCAGGGGGTCCGCTCCCAGACGTCGTTGCGGCGCTCGTCGCAGCTGGTCAGGAAGACGAGCACGCGGTTCACGAAGTACGCCGTCTCGTGCAGGGGCAGCCGGACCAGGGACTGCAGGATCCCGGTGAGGGCCCGGCGCAGCTCGTCGGGCGTCAGCTCGGCGGGGGAGTGCTCCGGCCACGGGATCGGTCCGCGCAGGTCCTCGCGGCCGCCCGACCTGGCGAACATCATCTCGCGCGGGGCGACGAGGTTGTCCCACACGCCGTTCGCGTTCCCGGGGAAGGGGATGCGCCGCATCGTGTCGGGCAGGTTGTGGTAGATGCCGGGGATGAAGCGGAAGCCGTGCTCCGCGGGCAGCGGCCGCCGGCCGCCGCGGGCGCTGCCCGGGACGTCCATGCTGCGGGCCTTGCCGCCGAGCGCCCGGCGCTCGTACACGGTGACGGCGTAGCCCCGCTCGGCGAGCTCGTGCGCCGCGGTCAGCCCGGCCACCCCGCCGCCGAGCACCGCGACCCGGCGGCCGTTCGGCGGCGCCTGGGCGGGGGAGGCCGCCGTCGCGGCGGCCGCGGGACCCGCCGCCACGGCGGTGGACAGGGCCCCCGCGGTGGCCGCCGCGCCCGCCCCCGCGATGAACGTGCGCCTGGAACTGCCTGTGCCGGTCATGTCGATGCCGCCCCTTCGCCCCTTGCCGCCATGTGGTCGCGCCACGGCTGTTACTGCTGGTAACAGTCGTGTCGGCGCAGGAGCATATGGGGGGCGGGACGGGCGTGGAAGGTGCAGGAGCACCCGAGCGCACTATGGCGCGAAAGGGTTGCTCCGGCGTGCGCTGTGGGAACCTTGACTACACGTCACGGGGAAAAGGAGCCGGTGCATGCCGAGTGAACCGCTGTCACAGAAGGAGATCGAGGACCGGTTGCGGGAACTTCCCGGCTGGGCCTTCGAGGACGACCACATCCTGCGCACCTACCGGCTGGACACGCATTTCGCGGCGAGCGCCCTCGTCGCCCACATCGCCTCGGTGCAGCAGGAGTTGAACCACCACTCCGACCTGACCCTCGGCTACAACACGGTCCGGCTCTCCGTGAACAGCCACGACGCGGGCGGCGTGGTGACGGCCTCCGACTTCGCGCTCGCCGAGCGCGTCGAAGCCCTCGCCCCGGCGCACGGCGCGAGCTGATGACCACGCACATACCGGATCTGGATCTGGAACCGCTGCTCGACTACGACGCCGAGGCCGAGGCCTACGACGCCACCCGCGGCGGCACCCCGCGCGCCGAGGCCGCCGCCGCGGCGGTCCTCGGCCTGCTCCCCGCCCACGTGCGCACCCTGCTCGACCTCGGCTGCGGCACCGGCATCGTCACCGCCCGGCTCACCCGCCCCGGCCTGCGCGTCCTCGGCGCGGACGCCTCCCACGGCATGGCCGCCATGGCCCGGCGGCGCGGAGTGCCCGTGACCCTCGGCGACGCCACACGGCTGCCGGTGCGCTCCGGCTCCCTCGACGCGGTCAGCGCGGTGTGGCTGCTGCACCTGCTGCGCGCCCCCGGCCTGGTGCCGGCCGTGATCGCCGAGGCCGGGCGGGTGCTGCGGCCCGGCGGGGTCTTCGTCACCACCGTGGACAAGGACTCCGCGCACGACGTGGGCAGCGACATCGACGCCGTCTTCGCCGCGCACCTGACCCCGACCCCCGCGGACTCCTCCGGGGAGGTCGAGGCCTACGCGGCGCGGGCGGGCCTGCGCCCGGCCGGTGAGGCCCGCTTCCGGGGCCACGGCCAGGGCCGCACCCCCCGCGCCTCCGCCCGGGCGCTGCTCGCCGGCCAGTACGCCTCGCGCGTGATCCCGCGCGGCATCACCGCGGCGGACCTGGCCGCCCGGCTGGAACTCCTGCCCGACCAGGACGTCCCGCGCGCGGAGCCCACGTACCGGCTGCGCAGCTTCGTACGCCTCTGACGACGGGCCCCGGGGGCGGGGTCAGACCGGTTCCAGGCGCCACCACTGGGCCGGCGAGTCGGCGTCCTCGCCCTGCCGGGCCCGGCCCTCCTCGTCGGCCTCCAGCAGCAGGTCGCTGATGCAGGCCACCAGCGAGACCACCCCCGGATCGTCCAGGTGCCGCTCGACGAGCCACTCCTGCGCGCCGAACGCGTTGGCCCGCCACACCTGCACGCGGGCACCGCTGTCCGTCGAGGCGTTCGCGACGTCCAGCCGCCGCTCGTTGTCCTCGCTCACCACGTGGAAGACCCCGCCGCCACTGTGCACCGGCGCGATCCGCCAGCGCCGGGCCGCCTCCGGCGCGGGCGGCCCGTCCGGGCCCACCCGCACCCGGGAGGCGCCCTCCAGCTGGAGCACCAGCCCGCTCTCCACGTTGCGGATCCGGTACACCCCCTCGGGAAGATTCACCCGCCCGGCCTCACACGTCGAATTCGGCCGGGTCCGGGCCGATCCGCCGGCCCGCCGGGCCCGCGCCCAGCGCCTCCAGCGCGGCGACGTCCGCGGCGTCCAGCTCGAAGCCGAAGACGTCCAGGTTCTCCCGGATGCGGGCGGGGGTCACCGACTTCGGGATCACGATGTTCCCGAGCTGCAGGTGCCAGCGCAGGACGACCTGCGCGGCGCTGCGCCCGTACTTCTCGGCGAGGGCGGTGACGGCCGGGAGGGTGAGCAGCTCCTGGCCCTGGCCCAGCGGGGACCAGGCCTCGGTCGCGATCCCGCGCTCCGCGTGCACGGCGCGCAGCTCCGCCTGCGGGAAGAGCGGGTGCAGCTCGATCTGGTTCACGGCCGGGACCAGCGGGCTCTCGGCGGCGATCCGCGCCAGGTCCTCGGCACGGAAGTTCGACACGCCGACGGCCCTGGCGCGGCCGCTCGCGGCGATCTCCTCGAAGGTCTTCCAGATGGAGACGAAGTCGTCGCGCATCGGGCGCGGCCAGTGGATCAGGTACAGGTCCACGTGGTCGAGGCCCAGCCGGGTGAGGGACTCGTCGAAGGCGCGCAGCACCGCGTCCCGGCCCCACGTCTGCGAAGGCCCGTTCCACAGCTTGGTGGTGACGAACAGCTCCTCGCGCGGGATCCCGGAAGCGGCGACGCCCTTGCCCGTGCCGGCCTCGTTGCCGTAGACGGAGGCGGTGTCGATGCTGCGGTAGCCCGCCTCCAGGGCGGTCCCGACGGCCCGCTCCGCCTCCGCGTCCGGAACCTGCCAGACGCCGTAGCCGAGCTGGGGCATGAGCGTGCCGTTGTTGAGCTTGATGGTGGGGACCTGGTTCACGTGTCCTGATTCCTCCGCGTCGGCGGTACGTCTTCGTACGAGGGGCGACAACCGGCCCCCCGTACGACGTATTCCCGCCTCACCCGGCCGGGTCAGCGGGTCCCCAGATAGGCCTCCCGCACGGACGGATCGGCCCGCACCTCGGCCGCCGTGCCCTCCGCGAGCACCGAACCGAGGTCCAGTACGACCACGCGCGCGCAGAGGTCCATCACGAAGGCCACGTTGTGCTCGACCAGCAGCACCGCGCACCCCTCTTCCCCGGCCAGCCGCCGCACCACCCGGGCGAGCTGCTCCCGCTCGGGCGCCGACATCCCCGACGCGGGCTCGTCCAGCAGCAGCACCCGCGGCGGATCGGCCACCGCGCGGGCCAGCTCCACCATCCGGGCCTGTCCGACCGGCAGACCGCCGGCGTACGAGGCCCCGAGCGCGCCGATCCCGCAGTCCGCCAGCACCCGCTCGCCGCGGGCCCGGCGCTCGCGCTCCCGGCGGCGCCTGGCCGGCGAGGCGAGTAGATCGGCGGCCAGCCCGCCCCCGCCGCCCCGCCACTCCTGCGCGACCAGCACGTTGTCGGCCACGCTGAGCTGCCCGAAGAGCTGCTGCCGCTGGAAGGTCCGGCGCATGCCGTGCCGGGCCCGCCACACGGGGGAGCGGCGGGTGATGTCGGCCCCGTCGAGGAGCAGCCTCCCCCGGTCGGGGCGCCGGATGCCGGACAGGACGTCGAACAGGGTGGTCTTCCCGGCCCCGTTCGGCCCGATCAGCCCGCACACCTCGCCCGCCCGGATCCCCAGGTCCACCCTGGTCAGGGCCTTGACCCCGCCGAAGTGCACGCTGACGCCGGCGGCCCGGAGCACGTAGTCGTCGTTCATCTGCCGCTCATCTCCCCATCCCCAGGTAGGCCTCGGCGAGCCGGTCCGCCTCCACCTCGGCGCGCGGGCCGCACCAGGAGACCCGGCCCTGCGAGAGGTAGGCCACGGTGTCGGCGATGCCGAGGATCTCCGCGGCCTTCTCCTCCACCAGCAGCAGCGCGGTGCCGGCGTCGCGGAGCTCGGTCAGCAGCGCGTACACCTCGTCCACGACGCGGGGGGCGAGTCCGAGCGAGGGCTCGTCGGCGATGAGCACCCGCGGCGGCCGCTGCAACAGCGGAGCCAGCGCCAGCATCTGCTGCTCCCCGCCGGACAGCGCCCCTGCGGGCACCCCGCGGCGCTCCCCGAGCCGCGGGAAGCGGTCGTACACGGCGGCGCGGGCGTCCGGCTCCCGGAGGTACAGGGCCAGGTTCTCCTCGATGGAGAGCGCGGGGAAGATCCCGCGGCCCTCGGGGGCGAGCAGCACGCCGGCGCGGGAGCGGAGCACGGGGCCGTCGCGAGTGGCGTCCCGGCCGTCGGTGCGGACGGTGCCGCCGGCGACGGGCAGGGCCCCGGCGGCGACCCGGCAGGCGGTGCTCTTGCCGGCGCCGTTGGGCCCCAGTACGGCGAGGATCTCCCCGGCGCGGACGGCCAGGTCCACGCCGTGCAACACGAGCCCCCCGTCGTACCCGGCCGTCACGCCGCGCAGCTCGAGGGCGGGTACGGAGGCGGGCCCTGCGGGCGGCTCGTCCCCCACCCCGCCCCTTCCCGAACCGGGGCTCCGCCCCGGACCCCGCTCCTCCAACGCCTGAGGGGCTGGAATCCGGCCGTTCGAGGCGCGGGGGTCCGGGGGCGGAGCCCCCGACGGGGTCCGGGGCGGAGCCCCGAATCCGGGAAGGGGCGGGGCGGGGGAGGGCCCCGCAGGGACACGGGCCGCGCGCCGCTTCGCCAGGCGGACCGGCACGGCCGCGCAGTACCCGTCCGGGTCATTGGCGAGGGCCAGCCCGGCAAGGCCGAACAGGATCACCGGCAGGTGCGCCGACGCCGTCACGTAGTCCGCCAGCACCCGCGGAGCAACGGCGAACACCAGCCCCGCCACCACCGCGTACACCGGCCGCCGAACCCCCGCCGCCACCACCACCGCGAGCCACACCAGCCCCGTCATCGCCGTGAAGTCGGTCGCCGTGATCCGGGTGTTGTACGAGGCGTACAGGACGCCCCCGAAGCCCGCCAGCCCCGCCGACAGCGTGAACAGCAGCAGCTTCGTGCGCAGCACGGACACCCCCGAGGCCACCGCCGCCGCGGGCGCCGAGCGGACCGCCAGCATCGCCCGCCCCGACGGGGAGTTCCGCAGGGCTCCCAGCCCCGCCGCCACCAGCGCGACCAGGACCACCAGGGCCACCCCCATCGCCCGGTCGTCCGAGAGGTCCACCGGCCCGAACACCGGCCGCGGGACCGACCACCCCGAGTCGCCGTTGCGCAGCCACCGCAGCTGGAACAGCACCTGGTCCGCGAGGAACGCCAGGGCGAGCGTGGCCAGCGCCAGGGACCTGCCGCCGAGCCGCAGCGCCGGCAGCGCGACCAGCGCCCCCAGCAGTGCGGCGACGCACGTGCCGACCGCCAGCGCCGCCACGAACGGCCAGCCCCGGCTCATCAGCAGGCCGGCCACCAGCGCGGCCGCCGTCACGAAGGTCCCCTGCGCCAGCGAGACCATCGCCCCGAGCCCGGTCACCACGGTGAAGGACATGAACACGAGCGCGACGGCCAGCCCCTGCGCCAGCAGCCCGCTCCAGAAGGGCGTGGTCACGGTGTAGAACGCCACGCACAGCAGCACCGCGCCCACCGCCCACACGCCCCACCGCCGGCCCCACGATGCGCCGGCGAGGTGGTCCACCGGCGGTGCGTCCACGGCCGCGACCCCGGCCGCCCGGGCCCGGCGGGTCAGCACCAGCAGCCCGCCGAAGAGGATGAGGAAGGGCACGGCCGTCCGGAAGCCGGTGATGGACTCGGCGAAGGAGGCGTATCCGGCGACCAGGTTCTGCAGGACGCCCAGCCCCAGTCCTCCGGCGAAGGCGAGCGGCACGGAGGCGAAGCGTCCGATGACCGCGGCCGTCGCCGAGACGAACAGGAACAGGGTGAAGTCGTGCGCCGACAGCCCCAGCAGCGGGGTCGCCAGCACACCCGCCAGCCCCGCCAGCGCCGAAGCGATCATCCATGCGACCGACGACAGCCGGTCGGCACTGATCCCGCGCAGCTCGGTCAGCGAGCGGTTGTCGACGGCGGCCCGCAGGTGCAGCCCCAGCCGGGTGTGCCGCATCAGCACCCACAGGGCCACCGCCACCACCGCCGTCACCGTCCAGGTGATCAGCTGGTCGGAGTCGATGCCGACCCCGTCGGCGAGCTGCCAGGACTTCGCGGGGCTCGGCCCCACCCCGGGCAGCCCGAACTGGTTCTCCGCCGGCTTCACGGGCGCCCCCGCGCCGGAGAGCAGCTCCACGGCCCACAGTCCGGCGGCGGGCAGGGCCACCAGCAGTCCGATGGTGGCCACGATCTGCGCCGTCTCGCCGACGCGCGCGAGCCGCCGGAACATCAGCCGGTCCAGCCCCCACCCGAGGGCGGGGGCCAGTACGAACACCACCAGCAGCGCCGCGGGCACCGCGGGCCAGCCCAGGCCCGAGTGCACCTCGTAGAAGGTCAGGGCGCACAGGTAGGCGGTGGCCCCGTGCGCGAAGTTGAACAGCCCGGACGCCGAGTACGACAGCACCAGCCCGGTGGCGAGCAGGGCGTACAGGGCGCCGGAGACCAGGCCGCTCAGTACGAAGACGAGCAGATCACCCATGGCCTTGCCCCCACCCCTACTTGAAGGGGATGGGCTCGTAGCACTTGAACGGTACGGAGACCTCGTACGCGCCGTTCTTCAGCTGTACGAGCGCTCCGCAGCCGAAGCTGTCCTTCTGCCCCTTGGGCTCGACCCGGTCGCCGACGAGGGTGCCCTTGTCGGAGAAGCCCTGCGCGGCGGCCTGGAAGGATTCGACGGTGAGGTCCTTGCCGGCCTTCTCGGCGATGGACACGAACAGGTCGGCCGACATGTAGCCGGTCAGCATGTGCATGTTGAGGGGCACGTCCTGGCCGCCGGCCGCGGCCTTGATGTCGGCCTTGAACTGCGCCATCTGCGGGTCCGTGGACTCGAACGGCTGGAACTGGAGCAGGACGTGCACCCCGTCGAGGGCCTGCTTGGTGGCGTCCTTGGCGAGCAGACCGGGGTCGTAGTCGGTCGGGTCGGACAGCACCCCCTTGTACCCGGCGCGCTTGAGGGCGGTGAACAGCCCGATGTTGTTGGGCGTCTGCATGACGGAGACGACGGCGTCCGGCGCCTTGCCGCCCTCGCCCTCCAGGATGTCCTTCACGTACGCCGACCAGTCGCTCGGCACGGCCGTCGAGGGCACGGAGGCCTTGGCGTAGGAGACCTTGAACCCGGCGCTGGCGAAGCCCTGCTGGAAGGTGCGGATGCCGAACTTCCCGGCGTCGCTGTCGTTGGCGATGATCGCGACCGACTTGCCCTGGGCGCCGCCGAGGACCTGGCCGATGCCCTCGGGCCAGGTCTGGTTGAGGGTGCCGCCGGGGGTGGGGACCAGGCAGCCGTTGAACCCGTAGATGTACTTGGGCCCGCAGAAGGAGGGCAGGGTGCCCCAGCCGAAGGTGGGGACCTTCTCCTGCTCCAGGAAGTCCGCGCCGGAGAAGGTCACCGAGCTCATGGGCGCGACGGCGAAGACCTTGTCCTGCTGGACGAGTTTGCGGGCGGCGCCGAGGTTCTTCGCCGGGTCCTGTCCGTCGTCCTCCGCACCCAGGTACTCGATCTTGCGGCCGTTGACCCCGCCCTCGGCGTTGGCTCTCATGTAGCGGGCCTTGGCGCCGAGGTCGGTGTCCTTCTTGCTGTAGCCGCTGGCGCTGGTCATCGACACGATGCCGCCGACCTTGATCGACTCGGCGGTCACCCCGCGGCGGTCGCCGGCGCCGCCGCCCGCCCCGCCCTTGTCGTTTCCGTTGGTGGAGGCGGAATTGCAGGCGGATACGAGCGCGAGGGCCGCTGCCGCGGCGGCCAGGGTGCGGATCGGACGCAACATGTCGGGGATCCCCTCCGGTCGGAATCCCCGCATTCTGTGCGGGACCTGACGGTCCGTCAATATCAATCACAGAGTAAAGTGACGAACCGTCAGGTAACGTTACGGGAGTCCGGGAGCGCGGCGGCGGGGCAGGTCAGGACTCGTAGAGCGCCGCGACTTCCTTCGCGTACGCCTTCTCGATCGCCCGGCGCTTGAGCTTCAGCGAGGGCGTCAGCAGCCCCCGCTCCTCCGTGAACTGCCCGGCCAGCACCCGGAAGGTACGGATGGCCTCCGCCTGCGAGACCAGGGTGTTCGCGGCCACCACCGCCCGCCGGACCTCCGCCGTCAGTTCCGCGTCCCGCACCAGCTCCTCCGCCTGCCGCTGCGGGCGGCCGCGCATCGACAGCCAGTGCGCGATCCCCTCCATGTCCAGGGTGACCAGGGCCGCGATGTACGGCCGGTCGTTGCCCACGAGGACGCACTGCGAGACCAGCGGATGCGAACGGACCCGCTCCTCCAGCGCGGCCGGGGCCACGCTCTTGCCGTTGGAGGTCACCAGGATCTCCTTCTTGCGCCCCGTGATCGTGAGGTAGCCGTCCTCGTCCAGCCGCCCCAGGTCACCGGTGGCCAGCCAGCCGCCCCGCAGCACCTCCTCCGTCGCCTTGGGATCGCCCAGGTACCCGGAGAAGACGTGCCCCCCGTGCAGCCAGATCTCCCCGTCGTCCGCGATGTGCACGGTGCTGCCCGGGATCGGCCGCCCGACCGTGCCGTACTTCGTCGCCTCGGGGGGATTCGCGGTGGCAGCCGCGCACGACTCCGTCAGGCCGTACCCCTCGAAGACCGTGATCCCGGCGCCGTCGAAGAAGAGCCCGAGGCGGCGCGACATCGCCGACCCGCCCGACATGGCGTGCCGCACCCGGCCGCCCAGCGCCTCGCGGACCTTGCCGTAGACGAGCTTCTCGAAGAGCTGGTGCTCCATCCGCAGCCCCGCCGAGGGACCGGGCCCGGTGCCGAACGCCTTCTGCTCGCGCGCCTCCGCGTACCGCACGGCCGTTTCCACCGCCCGGTCGAAGGGGCCCGTACGGCCCTCCGCCTCGGCCTTGCGGCGGGCGGCCGCGAAGACCTTCTCGAAGACGTACGGGACCCCGAGCACGAACGTCGGCCGGAACGCGGCCAGGTCCGGCAGCAGCTCGGCCGCCGCCAGCACCGGCTGGTGCCCGAGCTTGACCCGCGCCCGGACGGCGGCCACCTCCACCATCCGCCCGAACACGTGGGCCAGCGGCAGGAAGAGCAGGGTGGACGGCTGCTCGCCCTGCCGGGCCTGGAACACGGACTCCCAGCGGCTGACCAGCGTGTCGGTCTCGTACATGAAGTTCGCGTGGGTCAGCACGCACCCCTTGGGCCGGCCCGTGGTCCCGGAGGTGTAGATGACGGTGGCGGTCGCATCGGGGGTCACCGCGCGGCGGTGCCGGTGCACCACGTCCTCGGCGACCCCGGCCCCGTCCGCGACGAGCTGCCCGACCGCGCCGGCGTCGAGCTGCCAGAGCCGGCGCAGCACGGGGAGCCCGTCGATGACCGAGCCCACCGTCATCGCCTGGTCCTCGTTCTCCACGACGCAGGCCGTGCAGGCGGAGTCGTACAGGATCCACTGGACCTGCTCGGCGGACGAGGTCGGATAGACGGGGACCGGCTGGGCGCCGACCGCCCACAGCGCGAAGTCGAAGAGCGTCCACTCGTACCGGGTACGGGACATGACCGCGACCCGGTCCCCGAACCGCACCCCCTGCGCCAGCAGCCCCTTGGCGAGCGCCAGCACCTCGGCGGCCAGCTCCCCGGACGTCACGTCCTCCCAGACGCCCCCGGTCTTGCGGCCCAGGACCACCCGGTCCGGTTCCTCCCGCGCGTACTGGAACACGACGTCCGCCAGTCCGCCGACAGGTGTGCCCGTGACGACGGGTGGGACGGTGATCTCCTTCAAGCCCCCGCTCCTCTCCGCGCGCCGCGGTGAACCTACCGCACGGTAAACAGGGGGTGATCACCTTGCGGATACCTCCACAAGACCTCCCCAGAGCCCGGCTTGCCGATGCATTCCGGCCTCCGCCGCTGCCGGGGGCTCTGCCCCCGGACCCCCGCGCCTCAAACGCCGGCGGGGCTGGTTCTGCCCCTGCCGGCGTTCGAGGCGCGGGGTCCGGGCGGAGCCCGGGGAAACGGCGAAAGGGCGGGGCGGGGACGGGCTCCGCGCAGCGGAACCCGCACCCGCGCCTCGGTCAGGCCGGGCGGCTCAGCCGGTCGCCTCCGGCGAGGACGGCCGCGGCGAGGGCCTCAGCGGCGGCTGACGCACGTGCCCCGCGCAGCAGGGCGAACTCCACGGGCCCGAGTTCCGGCAGCCCGCCGACCCGCACCAGCCCCGGCGGGATCAGCCCCCGGGTGTGGGCCATCACGCCCAGCCCGGCCCGGGCCGCCGCGATCAGCCCGCTCAGGCTGCCGCTCGTGCACGCGATCCGCCACGCCCGCCCGTCCCGCTCGAGCACCTCCAGCGCCCGGGCCCGGGTGATCCCCGGCGGCGGGAACACGATCAGCGGGACCGGCCGGTCGGGGTCCACCCGCAGCCCCTCCGCCCCGATCCACACCATCCGGTCCCGCCACACCAGCCGCCCCCGCTCGTCCCCGGGCCCGCGCCGCTTGGCCAGCACCAGGTCCAGCCGCCCGGCGTCCAGCCGCTCGTGCAGGGTTCCCGAGAGCTCCACCGACAGCTCCAGGTCCACTTCGGGGTGCTCGTGCCGGAAGCCCTCCAGGATCTCCGGCAGCCGGGTCAGCACGAAGTCCTCCGAGGCCCCGAAGCGCAGCCGCCCCCGCAGCCGCGTCCCGGTGAAGAAGGCGGCCGCCCGCTCGTGCGCCTCGAGGATCGTCCGTGCGAAGCCGAGCATCGCCTCGCCGTCCTCGGTCAGCTCCACGCTGTGGGTGTCCCGGACGAACAGCGGCCGGCCCGTCGCCTCCTCCAGCCGCCGCACGTGCTGGCTGACGGTGGACTGCCGTACGCCGAGCCGGCCGGCGGCCTGCGTGAAACTCAGCGTCTGGGCCACCGTGAGGAAGGTGCGCAACTGGACGGGGTCGTACATACCGCCCATCGTACGGCGCTCATCACGAGGCGCGATGGCAGTGAGTGCGGTGTGCGGGTTTCCCGATCACCGCGGCCCGCCGAGGATGGAGACGGACACCAGCGGGGGCACCCGCCCCCGCCCCGACAGCAAAAGGCACCCCGCACATGCGCCGCCCGCACCTTCCCGACCGGCTGCCCCTGGACCCGTACGTCCTGGCCCTCCTCGGCACCGTCGGCCTCGCCGCCCTGCTCCCGGCCCGCGGCACGGCCGCCGCCGTCGCCGAGGGCGCCTCCACCGCGGCCGTGGCCCTGCTCTTCTTCCTGTACGGGGCCCGGCTGTCCGCCCGAGAGGCCCTCGACGGACTGCGCCACTGGCGACTGCACCTCACCGTGCTCGCCTGCACCTTCCTCCTCTTCCCGCTCCTCGGCCTGGCGGCCCGCGGGCTCGTCCCCACCCTGCTCACGCCGCCGCTCTACAGCGGGCTGCTCTTCCTCTGCCTGGTCCCCTCGACCATCCAGTCCTCCATCGCCTTCACCTCGATCGCCCGCGGCAACGTCCCCGCGGCGATCTGTGCCGGCTCCTTCTCCAGCCTCGCCGGGATCCTGCTCACCCCGCTCCTGGCAGCCGGCCTGCTCGGCGGGGCCGCGGGGGGCTTCTCCCCGGACTCCCTCGTCAAGATCGTCCTGCAGCTCCTGCTGCCCTTCCTCCTCGGCCAGGCCCTGCGCCCCTGGGCCGGCGGGTTCCTCGTGCGCAACAAGAAGGTGCTCGGATACGTCGACCGGGGCTCGATCCTGCTCGTCGTCCACACGGCCTTCAGCGCGGGCATGGCCGCCGGGATCTGGCACCAGGTCAGCCTCCCGCGCCTCGGCGCCCTGCTGGCGGTGGAAGCCGTACTCCTCGCCCTGATGCTCCTCGTCACCTGGTACGGGTCCGCGCGGCTCGGCTTCGCCCGCGCGGACCGCATCGCCATCCAGTTCGCCGGGTCGAAGAAGAGCCTCGCCGCCGGACTTCCCATGGCCAGCGTCCTGTTCGGCGCCCACGCGAGCCTCGCGGTGCTCCCGCTGATGCTCTTCCACCAGATGCAGCTGATGGTGTGCGCCGTCCTCGCCCGCCGCCGCGCCCAGGACCCGGAGGATCCCCGGGCCGCCGCCGACGACCGTGTGGCGGAGGTCTCGCTCCTGCTCCAACAGCCCGGCGGCCAGGCCCGATAACGTTCGGTGGTGACCTGGATACGCCCGCTCGCCGCCCACGCCGAACGCCCCTGCACCCTGGTCGTCTGCCGCGGCTGCTGCTGCGGAGACCCCCGCAAGAACCCCGGCACCGACCACGCCGGACAGCTCGCCCGCCTGCGCGAGGCCGCCGCGGCCTCCGGGGGCCGGCTGGCCGTCCGTACGAGCGACTGCCTCGGCCCCTGCGCCCAGGCCAACGTCATCGTGGTCCAGCCCACCAGCGAGGCCCGCCGCCGCGGGGCGCGCGCGGCCTGGTTCGGCTGGGCCCTGGACGACACCGCCACGGACGAGATCATCGCCTGGGCCGAGTCCGGCGGCCCCGGCTCCGCCCCGGTCCCGGCCACCCTGGACCTGCACCGGATCGAGCCCCCGGAACCGAAGCGGGAGCCGAACTCCACCCGCCGCGGCCGTCGCGGCCGCCGCTGAGGCCCTACAGGATGATCCGCTCCTCGCCCGCGTAGATGTTCATGTCCGGCCCCCGCAGGAACCCGACGAGCGTCATGCCCGACTCCAGCGCCAGGTCCACGGCGAGGGAGGACGGTGCGGAGACCGCCGCGAGGACCGGTATGCCCGCCATCACGGCCTTCTGGACCAGCTCGAAGGAGGCCCGGCCCGACACCATCAGGACCGCCCCCGCCAGGGGGAGCCGCCCGGCCTGCAGGGCCCGGCCGATGATCTTGTCCACCGCGTTGTGCCGGCCCACGTCCTCCCGCAGGTCCAGTAGTTCGCCCTGCGCGGTGAACAGCCCGGCCGCGTGCAGCCCGCCCGTGCGGTCGAAGACCTTCTGGGCCGCGCGCAGCCCGTCCGGGAGCCCGGACAGGACCTCCACCGGCACCCGGACCGGGTCCGCCGCGGCCCCCGGGAACCGGGTCGCCGTACGGACCGCGTCCAGGCTCGCCTTCCCGCACAGGCCGCAGGAGGAGGTGGTGTAGACGTTCCGCTCCAGGGTGATGTCCGGCACCGGAACCCCGGGGGCCAGCTGCACGTTGACGACGTTGTAGGTGTTGGACCCTCCCCCAGCTACCGCTGGGAGGGGCCCCCTCTCGGCCGCGCCTTCGCAGTAGGTGACGGCCCGCACGTCCGAGGCCGCCCCCAGCACGCCCTCGCTCACGAGGAAACCCACCGCCAGCGCGAAGTCGTCGCCCGGCGTGCGCATGGTGATGGCCAGCGGTTTTCCGTTCAGGCGGATCTCCAGGGGCTCCTCCGCCACCAGCGTGTCCGGGCGCACGCCCGCCACTTTGCCCCGGATCCGGACGACGCGCCGGCGCTCGGTGACCCGTCCCATGGTGATCAGTCCAACCTTCTGTTCCTCGTCCGCATCCGACGGACCCATTCTCCCGGTTCCGCTTCGAGCGCCGCCCCCGGCAGGAGGATCCTCGGGAATCTCCAAAATGCAGCACCGGAATCCTGTCGGGTCACACGCACACGTACCCATCAGTAGCAGGCAAAGCTGGGTGATCCTGACTTCCGTACGAGGGGGGATCCCGCCCATGACCGGTTCACGAGTGGTGGCGCTAGGGCACTACCAGCCCGCGAAAGTGCTCACCAACGAGGACCTCGCGGCCATGGTCGACACCACCGACGAGTGGATCCGCTCCCGCGTCGGCATCCGCACCCGCCACATCGCAGGACCGGACGAACCGGTCGACGAGCTGGCCTTCCAGGCCGCCGGCAAGGCGCTGGCCGGTGCGGGTCTGACCCCGGACGACATCGACCTCGTCCTGGTGGCGACCTCCACCGCGATCGACCGCTCGCCCAACATGGCCGCACGCGTCGCCGCCAAGCTGGGCATGGGCGGCGGCCCCGCCGTGATGGACATCAACGTCGTCTGCTCGGGCTTCACCCACGCCCTGGCCACCGCGGATCACGCCATCCGGGCCGGCTCGGCCACCCGCGCGCTGGTCATCGGCGCGGACAAGATGACCGAGATCACCGACTGGAGCGACCGCACCACCTGCGTGCTCACGGGCGACGGCGCCGGCGCGGCCGTCGTCGAGGCCAGCGACGAGCCGGGCATCGGCCCCGTGCTGTGGGGCTCGGTCCCGGAGATGGGCAACGCCGTCCGCATCGAGGGCTCGCCTCCGGTCTTCGCGCAGGAGGGCCAGTCGGTCTACCGCTGGACCACCAGCCAGCTCCCGCCGCTCGCCCGCAAGGTCTGCGAGAAGGCCGGGATCCTGCCGGAGGACCTGGCCGCGGTCGTCCTCCACCAGGCCAACCTGCGGATCATCGAACCCCTCGCCGCCAAGATCGGCGCCGTCAACGCCGTCGTCGCCCGCGACGTCGTCGACTCCGGCAACACCTCGGCCGGCAGCATCCCGATGGCCCTGTCCAAGCTGGTCCAGCGCGGGGAGATCCCCTCCGGAGCCCCGGTCCTGCTGTTCGGCTTCGGCGGCAACCTCTCCTACGCGGGCCAGGTCATCCGCTGCCCCTGACCCCGGCGGTCCGTACGGCGCGCCCCTCCACGGCCAGCGCGCCGACGAGCACCAGCACGAGTGCCACCAGCTGCCACGCGCCGCCCAGCCGCATCCCGGCGGCGGCGGTGGCCAGCACCGGCACCACGGCCACCGCGCGGAAGCGGACGGGCCGGATGCCGAGCACCAGCCGGAACGCCACGTCCCCGGCCAGGTAGCAGGCCACCCCGCCCGCGAGGGCGAGGGCCGGGCCCGCGGCCAGCCCCTCACCGAGGTGGCCGATGGTCTTCTTCACGCCCGCCGAGAAGGCGGCGATGCCCAGCAGCATCGGGATGAACGCGTAGTAGTACGCGCGCAGCGCCAGCTTGAAACGCTGCCCGGGCGCCGTCCCGGCGAACACCTCCTCGGCCCGGCCCTCGTCGCGGACGAAGTACATCCACCACAGGGCCGCCCCGACGGCCAGCGTCAGGAAGGCGCCCCCGACGATCCCGGGGGTCGGCGGCACCGATCCCACGCCGATGCCGATCGCGATCACGGACTCGCCGAACACGATGATCAGCAGCAGCCCGTGCCGCTCCACGAAGTGCGGGGCACTGATCGCGCCGTGCTGGTCACCGGTCTCGGCCCGCGGGCCGGTGGCCGCCAGTCGCCGCACGATGTAGGCCGTCACGAGCTGCATGGCCAGGGCCAGCAGCCACAGTCCCCACGCGGCGGGCCCGTCGAAGAGCCCGGCCGCGGTCACCGACAGCGCGGCCAGCGTGTTCGGCAGGGCGAACCAGAGCACCCCGCGCCCGTGGGCCTCCGTGAACAGTGCGGCGTGCACCAGCACGACCATCAGGTAGCCCAGCCCGAAGGCCACACCGCCGTCCCCGAAGGCGGTCGGCACGGCCAGAGCACAGACCAGGAACGCCCCCATCGCCAGCAGGATCAGCACCCTGCGCACGGGCCGGTCCGGCGGCACCTGGTTCGTCAGGTAGGCGTAGCCCCCGTACATCCAGAACAGCACGGTGAAGATCAGCAGCACCTGCCCCGCGCTCCGCAGGCTGATGTCGTCCGCCAGCAGCACCGTCAGCTGGGTGATCGTGAAGACGAAGACGAGGTCGAAGAAGAGCTCCAGCGTGCTGACGCGGTGCTCGGTCCGGTGCTCGGTTCGGTGCTCGGTTCGGTGCTCGGTTTCCATGTGCGGCTCCCCCCGGATGTGTGCGCCCACATCCGACCGCCCGGGGCACCCCCCTGTCCACCCGATCCCGCCATCCGGCGACCGCTCTCCGCATGCCCGCAGGTCAGCACGGCGTGGCGGAACGGGGGCCGCGCGGATAAGTGGTCTGAGCCCCGTCAATCCTTTGCTATTGTTGTCCATGTCGCCGCGGGAAACCGGGGCGGTCACCTGGTCCGGGTGGCGGAATGGCAGACGCGCTAGCTTGAGGTGCTAGTGCCCTTTATCGGGCGTGGGGGTTCAAGTCCCCCCTCGGACACAACACAGAAGAACCCCACTCCGGTGGGGTTCTTCTGCGTTTCCGGACGGTTCTCCCGTCCGGGTACCGCTTCAGGTGCGCAGCACCACCAGCCCGCCCGGTGTCGTCAGGCTGCCCGGGGTGACCGGCGTGAAGGTGTGGGGGAGGGCCAGGCCCGGCCCGCCGTCCTCCGCGGCGTCGAAGAGGTACGCCGCGCCCGCCTCGGAGTCGCTGACCAGATGAGGACCGTCGGCCGCGGCGGCGGCGCCCGTGAGCGGGGTCCGGAACAGCCGCCGCAGGTGGCGCAGGGTCTCCGCCGTGACCGGGGCCTTCACCGGCTGGGGCGGCACCGGGTCCGGATCCCCGGACCCCGCGGGGGCGTCCGGCGGGATCGCCCCCGACAGGAGGAGGGCCAGCAGGACCGGGACGGCCTTGCGGCGCAGGGCCTCGGTGGCCGCGCGCAGCCGGTGGGCATGGGTGGCGGGCAGGGAGAGCGCGAGGCTCCCGGCGGCGTCGCCGGTGGCGATCGGGACCGCCGAGCAGACCACCCCGGGGGCGTATTCGAGCAGGTCGAAGACGGGCGCGCCGGGAGCGACCGCGTCCAGGGCGGTGAACAGGGCCCGGCTGTCGGTGATGGTCTGCGGGGTGAGCCGGGCAGGCCGGTGGCGGGCCACGTGGTCGGCGCGGCGGTCGTGGTCGAGCTGGGTCAGCAGGCACTTGCCGACCGCGCTGGCGTGCGCGGCGGCCCGGAAGTCCACCCACTCCCGCACCGGCGGCGCCCCCGGCCCGTCCGCCATCTGCGTGATCCGGACCTCCCCCTCGGCGTAGCGGCTCAGGTACACCGCGGCGCCCGCACTGTCCCGGGCCAGGGCCAGGGTGCGCTGGAGCTGGCCCGCCAGGCCGTGGCCGCCGGGGGCCGCCAGCCGGTCGAGGGCGGGCCCCCGCGCGTACACCCCCGCGCCCGGGCGGTACGCGTACTCCTCCTCGCACAGCATGGACAGCAGCGGGCGGAGCTCCGCCCCGGCCAGCCCGGTCTCCCGCGCCAGCTGTGCGGTCCGCACCCCGAGCGGGCGCCGTTCGAGGACCCGTACGACGGCCAGCGCGCGCCGGGCCTCCGCGAGGGCCTCGCCGGCCCCCGCCTGGACGACGGTCCCGCGGGCGGCGGCCGTCAGCGCCGGGTGGCGCAGCGGCCCCGCGGCCGGCCCGGACGCGGCGGGAGCCGCGGTGCCGGCGGGCGGGGTCACCGTGACCACGGGCACGGGCAGCGGCCGGAACGCCTCCAGCACCCCGGACAGCCCGGGCCTCGGCAGCGGCACCGGGCCCAGGTCGGGGTCGTCGAGCTGGTCCACGTACCGAAGGACGGCGGCCTGGGCGCACAGCCGCACCTCCCGCAGGTCCCGCCGGCCGCCCGGCCGGAAGCCGCGCCGGCCCAGCTCGCGCGCCCAGTGCCGGGCGTCGTGGTGTTCGCCGCGCCGGGAGTGGTCCAGGAAGAGGCAGTAGGCGGCGGCCGTGGTCCGGGCGGTGCCCCAGGCGGCGGCGAACTGCCACCAGAACAGGGCGCCCTCACGCAGCCCGGCCAGGTGCAGCACACAGCCGAACACGGTGGCCCCGGCCAGGTCGGTGCGCCCGCCCATGACGAAGGAGTCCAGCTGGGCGGCGGCCTTGGGTGCGCACACGGCGGCCAGGCAGGCGGCCTTGAGGTCGCGGCGGGCCCGCTCGGCGTCCAGCGGGCAGTCCCGCGTCGGATCGCTCCACCCGAAGGCGGCGCGGCGCCGGGCGCGGTGGCCGGGGACGAGGGTGTGCGGGGTGGCGCGCAGCAGCCGCGCTTCGGCCGCGCCGAGGTCGTAGTGCGGGTAGCGGTCGCGGACGCCCGCCCGGGCCAGGAACCGGGCCAGGGAGCGGGGGGTCTCGTCGCCGTTCTGCGGGTCGTGGGGGTCCTGCCGGTTCCGGGGGTCCTGCCGGTGCCCGGGGTCCCGCGGGTCGTGGGGGTCCTGCCGTTCGTTTCGTTTCATGATCCGGCTGATTCCGCGGAGCCGACGCCGTCGGGACGGCCTGCCGGATCCGCTGACGTGTCGAGCAGGCGGGCGAGCCGCCGGTGGGCCTGGCCGAGGTAGGAGCGGACGGTGGCCTCGTCCACGCCCATCACGGAGGCGGCCTCGCCGGGGGAGCACCGCAGTCCGTACCGCAGGAGCACGGCGTCGCGCTGGCGCTCGGCCAGCCGGGAAACCGCGGAGTAGAAGCGGATGGTGTCGGTCAGCACCTCGTACTGATCGGCGTGCGCCTCTTTGAGCGCGGCCTCGAAGGCGCTGGTGTCCATCGGTTCGGGCCACCGCCGCCAGGGGCTGAGCAGGTGCTGCCGGCCGACTATGCACTGCTTGAGGACGGTCCACGCGTAGGCGTCGAGGCGGTCCATGTGGAGCATCCGGAGCCATTCGCCCATGATCGAGTCGAAGGCGGCGTCCACCGCTTCCTCCGCCGCCGCGTCCGATCCCAGCTGCAGGTACGCGAAACGCATGTACGCGGGCCGCCTGTTGGCGTGGAACGCCCAGTACGAGATGCGCGCAGCCGGATCCCACTGGCTCATGGGTGTCGGCCGTCGCCGCCGGCTCGGCAGTCCCACGGCCCCACCGGACTCCTCCGGTCCGCCATCGCTCACCGTTCCACCTCATCCCCTGTGCGGGGACAGGAAATCAGCGCGGGCGCACCCGGGGGGCGCAGAAGGAGAAACCTGGAAATATTACGTTCGGTGATGATCGTGTCGTGATCACTGTCGATCGCACCGGGGCTCCGTCGGACGCATACGCATATGCCCACCAGGTATCCCCGCAGGTCCGCCGTACGGTCGGCCGCCTGTAGCATGGGATTTCTGTCCTGATCGTCACGTCACGTAGTACCGCATGCACCGCACGCACCGCGGCACGTACCGCACATATGAAATGGAGCATCCGAGGATGGCTCGACACCTGATCACCAGCGCGCTTCCCTACATCAACGGGATCAAGCACCTGGGCAACATGGTCGGGTCGATGCTTCCGGCGGATGTGTACTCCCGGTACCTCCGCCAGCGCGGCCACGACGTCCTGTACATCTGCGCCACCGACGAGCACGGCACCCCCGCCGAACTCGCCGCCAAGGAGGCCGGCCTCTCGGTCGCCGAGTTCTGCGCGCAGGCCCACGACGCCCAGAAGGCGGTCTACGACGGCTTCGAGCTGTCCTTCGACTACTTCGGCCGCAGCTCCTCCGAGCAGAACCGCGAGATCACCCAGCACTTCGCGCGCAAGCTCCAGGAGAACGGCTTCATCGAGGAGCGCGCGATCCGGCAGGTCTACTCGCCGGTCGACGGCCGCTTCCTGCCGGACCGCTACGTCGAGGGCACCTGCCCGCACTGCGCCTACGACAAGGCCCGCGGCGACCAGTGCGAGAACTGCACCCGCGTGCTGGACCCCACGGACCTGATCGAGCCGCGCTCGGCCATCTCCGGCTCCACCGACCTCGAGGTCCGCGAGACCAAGCACCTCTTCCTGCTGCAGTCCAAGCTCCAGCACGAGGTCGAGGCCTGGGTCTCCCGGCACGAGGACGAGTGGCCGCAGCTGGCCTCCTCCATCGCCCGCAAGTGGCTGACCGAGGGCCTGCACGACCGCGCCATCACCCGCGACCTCGACTGGGGCGTCCCGGTCCCGGCCGACACCTGGCCGGATCTCGCCGCCGAGGGCAAGGTCTTCTACGTGTGGTTCGACGCGCCGATCGAGTACATCGGCTCGACGAAGGAGTGGGCGGACCTGGACCCGGCCGCCCGCGACTACAAGTCGTGGTGGTTCGAGGCCGAGGACGTCCGCTACACGCAGTTCATGGCCAAGGACAACGTCCCGTTCCACACGGTGATGTTCCCCGCCACCGAGCTGGCCACCCGCGAGCCGTGGAAGAAGGTCGACTACGTCAAGGCCTTCAACTGGCTGACGTACTACGGCGGCAAGTTCTCCACCTCGCAGAAGCGCGGCGTCTTCACCGACCAGGCGCTGGAGATCCTCCCGGCCGACTTCTGGCGCTACTTCCTCATCGCCAACGCGCCCGAGTCCGACGACTCCTCCTTCACGTGGGAGCACTTCGCCGCCACGGTCAACAAGGACCTCGGCGGCACCCTCGGCAACTTCGTCAACCGCGTGCTCACCTTCTCCCGCAAGAAGTTCGGCGACGAGGTCCCCGCGGGCAGCCCGGCGGGCGAGGCCGAGGCGAAGCTGGGCGAGCAGATCGCCGAGCTGCTGGCCGAGTACGAGGGCCACATGGAGACCCTCCAGTACCGCAAGGCCGCGGCCGCGCTGCGCGCCCTGTGGTCGGCCGGCAACGCGTACCTGGACGAGAAGGCCCCCTGGCTCGAGGTCAAGACCGACCTCGAGGCCGCCGCGCTGACCCTGCGCACCGCGATGAACCTCATCCACCTCTACTCGGTGGTCTCCGAGCCGTTCATCCCCGCCTCGGCCCGCGCCATGCGCTCCTCGTTCGCGCTCGCCGACGACACCGCGACCTGGATCACCCCGGAGCAGGCCAAGGCGCTGGACGCGGTCCCGGCCGGCACGCCGTTCACCGTGCCGCCGGTGCTCTTCGCCCGGGTCACCGAGGAGGACCTGGAGTCCTACCGCGAGCGCTTCGGCGGCTCCCCGGAGGCCTGAGCCCCCGGCTGACGGACGCATGACGTACGCGTGAGGGGCGCGGCCTTCCGGGGCCGCGCCCCTCACGCGTACCCGGACGCCCCGCCGCTACATCGCCGCGCCCACCGCGACGAACCCGCAGATCAGCACGAAGAGGATGGCCAGCAGCGGCCAGACGAAGCGGAGGTACGCGTCGTAGCCGACCTTGGCGAGGGCCACACCGCCGATGATCACGGCGCTGGTGGGGACCCACAGGTTCATCCAGCCGCTGGCCGACTGCCAGGCCGTGACCACCACCGCGCGCGACACGCCCGCGAAGTCGGCCAGCGGGGCCAGGATCGGCATGGCGAGGGTGGCGTGGCCGGAGGTGGAGGGGATCAGGAACGCCAGCGGCAGGTTGACCAGGAAGACGATCACCGCGAAGAGGCTCGACGAGGTGCCCCGCACCGCGCCCTCGATGGAGTGCAGCACGGTGTCCGTGATCTTCGAGTTGTTCATGATGACGGTGACCCCGCGGGCCAGCATGATGACCAGCGCGGGGGAGATGAAATCGGCCGCGCCCTGGATGATCGTCGAGCTGAGCTCCGCCTCTCCCATCCGCGCGACCACGCCCACCAGCACCGCCGCGACCAGGAACAGCGCCGAGAGCTCGGCGAAGGACCAGTCCAGCTCCCAGGAGTACGGGGCCGCGTCCGCCTCGCCGGTCAGCGCACCGGCCCAGGGCACCACCGAGAAGATCATGAACGAGAAGACCAGGACCACCACGACCAGCACCGCCTTGTGCAGGCGGGTCAGCTCCGGTTCCTCCGCCGCGGTCGCGGCGGCCCGCTGCTCCCGGTCGCCCGGCAGGAAGCCGCACACGGACTTCGCCGGGTCCTTCTGGACGCGCCGCGCGTAACGGATCACGTAGAGGACCGTCACGGTGGTGAGCACCACCCACA
Organism: Streptomyces sp. NPDC085524; assembly: GCF_044541755.1. Lineage (NCBI taxonomy): Bacteria > Bacillati > Actinomycetota > Actinomycetes > Kitasatosporales > Streptomycetaceae > Streptomyces > Streptomyces sp. NPDC085524. The sequence continues at coordinate 17,832 of NZ_JBITTH010000015.1, read as the reverse complement.
TCACGAAGCGCAGCACGATCCCGTCGCCCAGCGAGATGCCGGCGGCCGAGGAGGCCACACCGGTCGCGAACGGGTTCACGGTGGAGCACAGGACGCCGATGCCCGCGCCCAGGATCGCGGTGCCCACGGCGACCATCCGGTCGTAGCCGAGGGCGAGCATCATCGGCACCAGCAGCCCGTAGAAGCCGAGGGTCTCCTCGGCGAAGCCCTCCACCGTACCCAGCACCGAGAAGACCACCATCACCGCGGCGATCAGCAGGGCGCCGCGGTCGCGCAGCCGGTGCGCCAGCCGTGCGATGCCGCGGTCGAGGGCGCCGGTGGCGAAGACGACCGTGATGAAGGCGCCGATCGCCAGGACGAAGAGGAAGACCCCCGCGCTGCCGTACAGGTGGCCGGCGAACGTCGGGCCGACCTCGCCCGTCCTCTGGTCCTGGATGCCGTAGAGGCCGTTGACGGGGGAGAGGAACAGGTCCTTCAGGCGCTCGGTGAAGCTCTGCGTCTCGGAAACCCGGTGGTAGGTGCCCGAGACGGGGGAGCCGTCGGCGTCGCGGTCGTACAGCCCGGCCGGGACGAGGAAGGCCAGCAGCCACACCGCCACGGTGACGATGGCCAGGATCGTCAGCGCGCTCGGGAAGGCGAACTTCTTCGCCGGGGGCGGGGGTTCGGTCCCGGGCGCGGCATCCGGGGGCGCAGCGGTCACCTGGCGCCCGCCGCGGCCCGGTAGTCCGAGGCGTACTCCCGTACGAAGGCGGCCATCGCCACGACCGTGTTGCGCAGCTCGGAGAGGAGGACGCGCTCGTTGGGGGCGTGCAGGTTGCACATGCTGTCCTGCGCCCCGAAGAGCAGCACCTCGGCGCCCGGAGCCGCCTTCGCGAGGCCGTTCACCAGGGGGATGGAGCCGCCCGTGGCCACGTACGAGGCCTCCGTGCCCCAGGCCTCCTTGAGCGCGGTGAGCGCCGCACGGTGGGCGGGACCGCCCGTGCGGGCCTCGAAGCCGGGGCCGGTGTCGCCCGGCGTGACCTTCAGCGGGATGCCGAACGGGCGCTGCGCGCGCAGGTGGGCGATGAGGGCGGCGCGGGCCTCGATCGGGTCCTGGTGGGGATGGAAGCGGAGGTTGAGCTTGGCCCGGGCGTACGGGACCACCGCCGAGGCGGCGTGCTCCACGGACGGCGCGTCGAGGCCGATGACGGTGATGGCCGGACCGCTCCAGAGCCGTTCGCCGAGCGAGCCGGTGCCCATGAGGGGGACGTCCTCCAGGACGGAGGCGAGCTCGCGGAACTCCTCCTCGGTGTAGGTGGTTCCGTCCCAGGGGTCGCGGCGCAGGACCGGCACGGCCACGTCGCCGTTCGCGTCGTGCAGGGTCGACAGGGCCCGGAGCAGCACGAGCAGGGCGTCGGGGGCGGCGCCGCCGAACTCCCCGCTGTGGCGCGGCTCGGCGAGGGTGCGCACCTCGACCGTGACCTCGCAGGCCCCGCGCAGACCGGTGGTCAGCGTGGGGGTGCCCGGGCGCAGGTTGCCGAGGTCGGCGATGACCATCGCGTCGCAGGCGAAGCGTCCCGGGTCGGAGGGCGGGTAGTCGTCGAAGGCGCTGCCGTACTCCTCCTGCCCCTCGATCACCAGTTTGATCCCGACGGGCGGGCGGCCGCCGTACAGCCGCAGCATGCCGAGGAGGGCGATCACGTTCGACTTGTCGTCGGCGATGCCGCGGGCCCGCAGGCCGCCGGGGACGGGGGTGGGCTCGAAGGGCGGGGAGAGCCACAGGGTGGGGGCGCCGGGCGGCTGGACGTCGTAGTGCGCGTAGAGCAGGACGGTCGGCGCGTCCGGTTCCGGCGGCGGGATCTCGCCGTAGACCACCGGGGCCGTGTCGGGGAGGTCGATCCGCTCGACGGTGGGCACCCCGGCCTCGCGGAGCAGGGCGACGATCATGTCGTGCGCCTCCTCCACCGGCTCCGGGTCGTAGCCGGGGAAGGCGATGGACGGTATCGCCGCCAGCCGTTCGAGGTCGGCCTGCAGGCCGACCATCAGGGCATCGGCCCGGGATTCCAGGGATTCCATGCTCCGAGCATGGGGCGGGGCACGAGCGGGTGCCGTGGCGTGCTGGGCCGGACGAGTGAGCGAAATCGGAGAGGGGGCAGGGGGGCGCACGGCGCCGCCGCGGACGGCCTACGCCTCGCACGCTCGCGGGCCGGCGGAGACCGGCCGGGCGCTCAGCACCGGCTGGACCGGGTCGGCCGGCAGCAGACAGTCCTCGAGGAAGCCGAGACAGCGCAGGTGGTAGGAGCGGGCCGCGTACCCGAGGCTGATGTTGTGGCCCGCCCCGGGCTGGCGGTCCACGCACAGCCGCGGCGCCGCGGACAGCCGTGACCGCAGATCGGCGAGTGCCTCCGGATCGTGCCGCCACCAGGTTTCGTGCTCGGCGAAGGTGAAGCGCACGGGGACGCGGATGCGGCTCGCGACGTCCTTGAACAGCCCGGGCCAGCGGACCATGTCCGCCTGCTCCCGGATCGGGACGGGGGCGATGACCGGGCCGCTGACGACGAAGGTGGTCGGCGGGTACAGGCTCAGCGGTCCCCAGCTCCGCCTGCCTCCCCGGGCCGCCTCCGCGCCCGAGGGGGCGTCCGGGGCGTACCGGTGGCCGCAGCCGGACACCTCCACGCCGATCAGGTCGGGCGGGGCGTGGCCGGCGGCGGTGAGCAGGGCGACCTTCCCGCCGAACGAGTGGGCCAGCAGGAAGATCCCCGCACCGGTGGGGAACCGGGAGCGGTAGTCGTCCAGGGCCGCGGCGAGGGTGGCCGCCTGGTCGACGAGCCCCTGCCCCTCGGGCAGCGGGCCCGCGGACCGCCCGTAGCCGGGCCGGTCGACGGCCAGGACGGTGAAGCCGAGCCGGGCCCCCAGCGTGAGCAGGGACAGGTCGGGCCGGGCCTGGCCGTCGAAGTAGCCGGCGCTCATGCCGGCCCCGTGCACCGCGACCACCGTGGCCCGAGGGGCGCCGTCCCGCGCCTCGCAGAGCAGGGCGGACAGCGGGACGCCCGCGGCGTCCAGTTCGATCCGGCGCACTCCCCGCGACGGGCCGGCGGGTGCGGGCGTCATGGCGCCGTCGCCGTGCGGATCGCCGTGCTGCGGGCGGCGGGGCTGAAGAGGTCCGTGTCCACGGGGATCATCCTGTGCTCGGATTTTCGTGTCCGTCGGTTGACGCGCCGAACGGGCGGCGCCGGGCCCGGGAATGCGGTGGGCCGGGGCGGGTGGGGATCTTGGGCCGTCCGGCGCGTATCGAACGCCCGCCGTGATCGTTTCTTCAGACGTAACCCCTACATCTGCTGCGGAACTCGGGAGGACGCGCGGTGACCGCTTGGCAGTACTTCGCCGGGGCCGGTCTGGTGGCGGCGCTCTGCCCCCTGCACGGCCACGTGGCGGTCGCGGGCGACGGCGACGGGCACGGTGCCCGGGTCGACGTGTGCGTACCCGCGGGCACGCCGGGGCGGCCCGTCGTGCGGCCTCCCGGGACGCCCCCGGTACGGGTGCCCCTGCCCGGGGCCGGCCGGCCGACCGTGCACCACCCGGGCGCGGGCCCGGTGGCGGGTCCCGCGCCGGCGGAGCCGCCCCGGGCGACCGGCCCGGGGCGGCCGGAGCCCGCCGTGCCCGCGGCGAAGGCACGGGCCGGGGACGCGAAGCCGCAGGCACCCGCACCGGAGCCCGGGCCGGAGGCGGCCGACGCCCCGGCGGATGCCGCCGCTCCGGCCCGGGCGAAGGCCGCGGCCGCACCTGCGAGTGCCTTCCACGTGCGTCCGTACCGATCTGTGGCCCTGGAGCGGCGGGGGCCGGGCGGACTGTCCACCGTGATGCTCATGGTGGTCGTCACGACCCCGGCCGTGCTCGCCGCCGCCGCACTGCGTCCGCGCTCCAAGAGCCGCGGCTGACCGCCGCCGCGGCCGCGCACACCATCCACCCCACCCTCACCACGGGAGAACCCACGTGTCCGAATGGCTGGTCCTGGCCGTCGCCATGGCGCTCGTCTGCGCCCTCGTCCTCGCCATCACCCTGATCCGGCACCGCCGGGCCGCCGCAGACGAGGACACCAGCGAAACCCCCGACGTCATCGAGTACATGACGATGATGGTGGGCGTGGTCTACGCGATCGTGCTGGGCCTGGCCATCGCGGGCGTCTGGGAGGCGCGCGGCGCCGCCGAGGACAGCGTCCGCCGGGAGGCGCAGGCCCTGTACGAGGTCACCCAGCGCGCCGACGTCTACCCGACTGCCGTGCGCGACCGGATCCGGGGCGAGGTGGACGCGTACGTCTCCCACACGGTCTCCGTGGACTGGCCGCGGCTGACCTCCGGCGAGGCGGCCTCCGCCGAAGGGGCCAAGCTGCTCGGCAAGCTGCGCAGCGACGTCACGCACCAGAGCCCGGCCACCGAACTCCAGGCGCAGGCCTACCAGCCGCTGCTGGACCAGATCGCCACCGCCGACGACGCCCGCCACGCGCGGACGCAGAGCTCGGAGTCGACGCTGCCGGGCGTGGTGTGGTTCGGGCTGCTGGTGGGCGGGGTGGTCACCGTGGGCCTGATCTTCACCCTGCAGATCAGGCGCTCGGGGCGGGAGCTGCTCCTGGCCGGGCTGTTCAGTGCGCTGATCGTGTTCCTGCTGTTCATGGTGTGGAGCTTCGACGCGCCGTTCGGGCGGGACGGGATCGACTCGGCCGCTCCGTTCCAGGACCTGTTCCCGGCGATGGCGATCGCCACCGGGTGACCGACCGGGCCCGCACCGGACCGGGGGTCAGGAGAGCCTGCTCCCGGAGAGGGCCGCGCGCTGCCGCACCGCCTGCACCACCGGCGAGTGCCGCAGGGCGTGCGAGATCCGCAGCAGGTCGCGCGGCCCTTCGACCGCGTCGGCCTGCTCCTCGCCGGCGTCGATGACCCGGCCCTCGGGGTCCGCGGAGCGGGCCTGCACGGCGGCCGCGACCATCGCGGCGTCGGCGACCGCGCGGGCGGCCTCCTCGCCGGACCCCTCCGCGACGGCGTGCCGGTAGGCGGCGTCGCGCAGCTGCCGGTCGAAGTAGGGGCCGAGGTGCAGGAACCCGTCGTGGATGTCCGACTCGCGCTGGATCACCCGCAGTTCGGCGGCGGACCACCAGGCCATGTGCACGGCGGGGGCGTTGCTCGGCGCGGAGATCTGCACCTCCTGCCAGAGCCAGCCGAGCCGGCGGTAGGTCGTCCAGATCTCCCAGTTGTCCGACAGCTTCTGGCAGACCAGGGGGAGCACGAATCCGATCGCGCTGACCAGCGCTCCCATGGAGGCCAGCGGCGGGGCGACGAACGTGCTGAGGTAGTCGAGGTCGTGGCCGGCCCAGCGGGCGACGACGGCGGTCACCTTGGTCGCGTCGTAGCTGAGGTTGAACATGTAGCCCGCGACGATGATCATCAGGCCGGCCCGCAGCCAGCCGCGCACCTGGAGCGACCAGCGCCAGCACATGGCCACCATCACCAGCGCGGCCACGTTGTGCGCGATCAGGTAGAGGGCGATCATCTCGCGGATGTACGGCGTGTTCGCGTAGTAGGTGTCCAGATCGCGCAGCCGCTCGACGGGCGCGTCACCCAGGGCGAAGAGCACGACCAGGACCACGCTCACGATGCTGTAGCCCAGGATCCACCGCTGCGAGGTGCGGCGGGTCTTCTCGGGCGGGCCGCCCCGCCAGTTGACGACCAGGACCAGGCAGGAGGCGCTGAACCCGGTGATCAGGGAGTAGACCAGCGGTGCCGAGATGTTCGGCACCCCGGTCCAGCGGTTGACCGCCACGATGGTGGGCGGGGCGGCGAAGGCGAACACCGCCCCCGCCATGGTCAGCAGGGCCACTACGGAACGCAGCAGCGGATCGCGCCAGTTGTGGCGCAGGGCCGGCAGCTTGACGGCGAGTGCGATCGCCATCGCGATCGCCGGTATGTAGTAGTCCTCGCCGTTCAACGGTCGTTCCTGTGCCCCCGGTAGCCGAGCGAGGCCTCGATCCGGCCCGCCAGGTGGTCGCGCTGCGCGGGGGCGCGGTGGCTCGACGATCCGGCCAGCCAGGTGCGGCACCGGCTGCCCAGCAGCAGGCCGAAGGTCTCGGCCTCGGTCTCTTCCTGCACGTCGGCGCGCGTGCGCGCGGCGACGCTGCGGACGGTCTCGCCGATGTCGGCCTCGTCGGACAACAGCCGGGCGGCGACGGCGGCGCCGTCGACGTGGTGGCTGCAGTGGCCGGCCTTCATGTGCCACAGCTCGTGCCCGAGGATCACCAACTGGTGGTCGGGTGCCGTGCGTTCCTCGACGACCACGAGATCGCGGTCCGCCATGTCGAGCCACAGGCCGCTGGCCGTCCCCGGCGGGAACGCGGCCATCCGGAACTCCACCGGGCGGCCCCGGTGCCTGCTCATGCCCTCGCACAGGGCGGCGTAGAGGTCCACGGGTTCCACGGGTGCGGTCAGCCGGATGCCGGCCACCAGCTCCCCGCACAACCGCCGCTGCTCTCTGCCTATGCTCACCGTTCTCCCCGTCGGAATGGATCCGGATCAGGACTCAAGGATCAGACCCAGACTCTCGACTGGGTCAGGATTCATTCGGTTTGACGCTCTCGAGGAGCATGTCCAGCCATTCGGTGACCTTGTCCCGGTGCTTGTCGCTGGGCAGTTGGGCGGCGCGCCAGGCGATGCCCCGTACGCCGTGGTTCTGGAGGAGTCTTGCCAGGGGATCGCCGGTCGAAGCGGCCGCGGCCGGTACGGTTTCCCGCGCGCGGCCGGCGAAGTCCTGCAGCAGCTGCTGCTCGGTCCGCTGGAGGGCGTCGGTGAGGGCGTCGGCGTCGTGGGCGGTGAGGAACCCGGCGTGCACGCCGAAGAAGCGCTGGATGGCGTCACAGTGCTCCATGGTGGGCCGGCGGTCGCCGTTGATCAGGGCGCCCGCCTGCTGCCGGGACATGCCGGCGCCGTCGGCGATCTCCTGCTGGGTGTAGCGGCGGCCGTTGGGCTTGACCCGGGTGCGCCGGAGCAGGTCGAGGCGCTGCAGGAACCGGGCCTGCAGGTCGGGTTCGCCGGCGGGTCTGCCGTCGAGGAGGGTCCTGACCACGTCCGTGGGGACGCCGGAGGCCTCGGAGAGGCGTCGCAGGTCGAAGACCTGGTTCCGGTCGCGGCCCATCTTCGCCGCGAGTTCGGCAACGCGCGCGACGGTGGCTGCCAGGGGTGCGTGGGCCACCGCGACGGGAGCCGGGAAGCCGTCTGTCACCAGTGGTTCTCCTAGATCGCGCGAAGTCGGTTCGGACACGTGGTCGGCTTCTGGAATCTAGCCGTTCCGGCCTCGAAGGGCTAGAACGTGCCACAGCTGTGGCGGGAATGAGCTGTCAAGAGGCTGGAATTGCCACAATAGTTGACACTCGAATGAAGTCGGTAGCAGGATCGCCACACGGAAATGAAGATCCAGACCGTGAGGGAGGGGGAGCTCTCGGTGCCACATCTCGCAGCGGTGGGCCCGTCCGACGGCCTCGCCCGAGCCGGTGAAGAGCGCCTGGCGGCCGATGAGTCCGCACGCGGCGCCGTACGGGCGGAGCGACGCAAGGAGATTTTGCGCCAGCGCCGTGAGGAACTGGGCCTGAGCCAGGAGGACCTCGCCGCCCGCCTGCGCATCAGCGTGCGGGCGTACGGGAACTGGGAGCGCGGCCTGGTCAAGGAGTGGACGGACCGCAAACTGCTCGCCCTGGCCGAGGCCCTGGAGATGAGCGAGCGGCAGTGCTTCTGGCTGTTCCGCGTCATGGTCGACCGCGATCCGCCGCCCACGTGGCGGGCCGCCGAGGACAACCGGCTGCCGGAGGACCCGGCGCAGCGCGACTACCTGTGCGACTACGCGGCCCTCATGGAGGCCGTGCCCTACCCGAGCTTCCTGGTGGACCACCGCTGGGACGTCGCGCTCACCAATTCGGCCTTCGACCAGCTCTTCCAGTCCGTACGGCCGCATCCGACGGCCCTGCCCGACGACAACTTCCTGCGCTTCGTGCTGTTCCACCCGGACGCGGCGGGCGTACTGGAGGACCACGAGCCGGCCTGGTGCGTGCCGCTGCTCGCGCAGCTCGCCACCGCACTGGCCGAGGCGCCGGAGGACGAGGGGCTGAACAGCATCCGCCAGGAGGTGGCCCGCGACCCGTTCATGGAGGCGGCCTACCGCTACGGGGTGCCGCACTGGCTGAGCAAGCGCGGGGCGGAGGCCGCCGAGCAGGACGGGGCGGTGCGCACCGTGCGCCACCCCGACCCGCGGTGGGGTCTCGTGCGCTGCCGGATGGTGGCCGAATCCAGCCGGATGCTGGACGCGATGGGGCTGACCCGGATCACCCTGATCCTCTCGGCGCCGCAGGGAGGGTCCCTGGGGCCCGTCCGTGACGGCGGGTTCGTGCACCAGCAGGGCGCCAGACTGCGCGCCGTGCCGCCGCTGGGGGAGTGACCGGGCGGGGGAGACTGGTTCCCCGAAGGTCGTGCGCCACGGACCCGGCCGAACGCGCCGGTCCCGTGTCACCGATCGTGGCACCCGGATCCGGCTCCGGTGCCGGCCGGGCCCGCGGGCCACGGCCACGGGCTACGTGCCACGGCTGTGGCCGTGGCTTCGGCGAAGGGCGGTAAGGGCGTGCGGCTGACGATCCTCGGCGGGGGCGGCTTCCGGGTCCCGCTCGTCTACGGGGCCCTGCTCGGCGACCACGCCGAGGGCCGGGTGACCCACGTGACGCTGTACGACGAGGATCCGGCGCGGCTCACCGCCATGGCCCGCGTCCTCACCGACCAGGCCGCGGCCGCCGGAGTGCCCGACGCCCCTGCGGTTTCGGCCACACGGGATCTCGACGAGGCCCTGCGCGGGGCCGACTTCGTCTTCTCCGCCATCCGCGTCGGAGGCCTGGACGGCCGCGCCGCCGACGAGCGGATCGCCCTGGCCGAGGGAGTGCTGGGCCAGGAGACGGTGGGCGCGGGCGGCATCGCGTACGGACTGCGGACCGTGCCGGTGGCGCGCGAGCTCGCCCGCAGGATCGCCCGCACCGCCCCCGAGGCGTGGGTCATCAACTTCACCAATCCGGCCGGGCTGGTCACCGAGGCGATGGCCGAGGAGCTCGGCGCCCGGGTGATCGGCATCTGCGATTCCCCCGTGGGCCTCGGCCGGCGCATCGCCCGGCTCCTCGGTGCCCGGCCGCAGGAAGCCTGGATCGACTACGTAGGCCTCAACCACCTGGGATGGGTGCGCGGGCTGCGCATCGGCGGCCGCGACGAACTGCCCCGGCTGCTGGCCGACACCGAGGCGCTGGAGTCCTTCGAGGAGGGCCGGCTCTTCGGGGCCGAGTGGCTGCGCTCGCTCGGCGCGATCCCGAACGAGTACCTGCACTACTACTACTTCAACCGTGACACCGTACGGGCGTACCAGGAGGCCGGGCAGACGCGCGGGGCCTTCCTGCGCGACCAGCAGCGCGGCTTCTACGCCGAGGCCGGCCGGGCCGGGCAGCCCGCCGGGGCGGCGCTCGCCGCCTGGGACCGGACCCGGGCCGAGCGCGAAGCCACGTACATGGCCGAGAACCGCGAGGCGGCCGGCGTCGGCGAGCGCGACGAGAGCGACCTGGAGTCCGGCGGCTACGAGAAGGTCGCGCTCGCCCTGATGCGGGCCATCGCGCGCGACGAGCGGGCCACGCTGATCCTGAACGTGCCCAACGGCTCCACGCTCCGCGTCCTCGACGCCGAGGCGGTCATCGAGGTGCCCTGCCTGGTCGACGCCAACGGGGCCCACCCGGTGGGCGTCGAGCAGCTGCCGCTGCACGCGGTGGGGCTGGTGACGGCCGTCAAGGCGGTCGAGCGGGAGGTCCTGGCGGCCGCGGCGAGCGGTTCGCGGGCGGATGCGGTGAAGGCCTTCGCGCTGCACCCGCTGGTGGACTCGGTGGCGGTGGCCCGACGGCTGCTGGACGGGTACGCGGCGGCCCATCCCGGTCTGGCCCACCTGCGCTGATACCGCACTCCCGTCGCCCGTTCGGCCGTGCGCCGCATGCGTGCGGCCGGGTGCGCTGTGAGAGTGCGAGATGTGACCACAGCCCCCGCAGCGACCTCGGCGTCCCCCGCCCTCGACCGGCGGCGGCGCAACATCGTCTTCGGCACGATCATGCTGGGCGTGCTCCTGGCCGCGCTGGACCAGACGATCGTGGGCACCGCCCTGCCCACGATCGTGGCGGACCTCGGCGGCGCGGCCCACATGTCGTGGGTGGTCACCTCCTACCTGCTCGCCGAGACCGTGGCGACGGTGCTGGTGGGCAAGTTCGGCGACCTCTTCGGCCGCAAGCTGATCTTCCAGATCTCCGCGATCGTCTTCATCACCGGCTCCTTCCTCTGCGGTCTCGCGAGCAACATGACCCTGCTCATCGTCTGGCGGGGCGTGCAGGGCATCGGAGCGGGCGGCCTCATGGTCACCTCGATGGCGCTGATCGCGGACGTGGTCCCGCTGCGCGAACGCGGCAAGTACCAGGGCGCGATCGGCGCGGTCTTCGGCGTCGCCACCGTGATCGGCCCGCTGCTGGGCGGCTTCTTCACCGACCACCTGAGCTGGCGCTGGGCCTTCTACGTGAACGTTCCGATCGCCATCCTGGTCGTCATCGCGGCGGCCCGGACGATCCCCACGATGCGCGCGGCGGGCCGGCCGGTCATCGACTACCTGGGCATCGCGCTCGTCACGGCCGGTGCCGGCGCGCTGATCCTGGCCACGAGCCTCGGCGGGAACGAGCTGGCGTGGAGTTCACCGACGATCATCGGCCTGTTCGCCGGCGGTGTCGTGGCCCTGGTGCTCTTCTGCCTCGTGGAGGCCCGGGCCGCGGAACCGATGCTGCCCATGAGGCTGTTCCGCAATCCCGTCTTCACGGTCTGCTCGGTGCTCAGCTTCGTGGTGGGCTTCGCGATGCTCGGCGCGATGACCTTCCTGCCGACCTACCTGCAGTACGTGGACGGCGATTCGGCCACGGTCTCGGGCGTCCGGACACTGCCGCTGGTCATCGGCCTGCTGATCTGCTCCGTCTTCAGCGGCAACGTCACCGGCAAGACGGGCCGGTACCGGATCTTCCCGATCGTGGGCAGCGCCGTCATGGCCGTCGGGCTCTACCTGCTGTCCCTGATGGGGCCGGGGACCAACGCCTGGCTGGAGTCGCTGTACATGTTCGTCCTCGGCGCCGGCATCGGCCTGTGCATGCAGGTCCTGACGATCGCCGTGCAGAACACCGTCGACTACGCGGACCTGGGCACCGCCACGTCCGGTGTCACCTTCTTCCGTACGCTCGGCAGCAGCTTCGGCACCGCGGTGTTCGGCACGATCTACGCCAACAGCCTGGAGCCCGCGCTCGAGGCGGGCGTGGCGGAGGCGGCCCGGGCCACCGGCGGGGACCCGGCGCAGCTGGGCAGGGCGGCGATGAGCCCGGACGGGGTGCACGGGCTCGATCCGGCGGCCGCCGGCCCGATCATCGAGGCGTACGCGCACGCCCTGCACACGGTGTTCCTGTGGACGGTGCCGGTGGCGCTGGTCGGCTTCGTGGTGTCCCTGTTCCTCAAGCAGGTCCGGCTGCGCGACTCCGCCCGGGCCGCGTCCACGGACATGGGCGAGGGCTTCGCCTCGCCGGCCACGGCCTCGGGGGACTCGGCCAAGCTGCTGGAGCTGGCGGTCGGCAAGCTCGTGCGGAACATGGGGCCGGAGGAGGCGCGCGCGATCGTCGACGCCTCCGACACCCGGCTGGACATGGCGGGCGCGTGGGCCGTGATGCAGGTGGACCTGATGACCCGTACGGTCGGCCACGCCAGCCTGGGGCTGATCGCGGGGCGGCGCTCCCTGCCGCCGGAGGTCCTGCTGCCGGTCTTCGAGCGGATGGTCGACGAGGGGTACCTGACGCGGCAGAACGGCTTCTTCTCCCAGACCCCGGCCGGCGAACGGGAGGCCGGGGTCATCTCGGCCGCATGGGCGGAGTGGCTGAAGGACCGGCTGGAGCAGGACCGGGGCCGGCCGCGGAGCGCCGAACTGCGGGTGGCGGCGGACGCGATCGCGAAGCGGCTGCTGGCGGAGGACCTGGGCGAGGGGAACTTCGCGCCGAGGGTGGTCGTGCGGGGGTAGGCGTACCGAGGGGCGGCCCGGCCGGTGTCAGCCCGTTTCGTCCACCGTGACGGTCGGATAGTCGTACGGAGACACCTGCGGCAGGGCCTCCAGGTCCGGGCGCCAGCTGCGGAGCACACCCGCCGACGGCGCGTAGAGCGCAGCGGGGATCGACTCCGGGGCGAACCACTCCCACCGGACGATCTTGTGCGGCTCGGTGACGGCGGGCACGCCCGTCGCCGTGGTGGTGACGGCGGCCGCGGTCAGCCGGGTCACCCCGGCCTTCGCGTCGATCCGCACGGCCAGCACGCGGATCCCCCGGGGCTCCGCCCGCAGGCCCGTCTCCTCGGCCAGCTCCCGGGCGGCCGCCTGCTCGAAGCCCTCCCCGGGGTCGACCTTGCCGCCCGGCAGCTCCCAGCGGCCGTCGTGCGCCCGGCCGAGCAGCACCCGGCCGTCCGGGGCCACGACCACGAGCCCGACGCCGACCACGGCATTGGGCCGGGGCACGGCGCGCTCGGGGCGCTCGGGCTGCTCGGGGTGCCGGCCGGTGGCGGCGGTGTTCATCGGCGTCCTTCCGGAGGTGTGGTGGGCCGCGCCCGGACGTGCATCCGCTCGCCCTGCGGACCGAAGAGGCTCAGGAACTCGGCGGGGTGCGCCCCCGCGTTGAAGAAGGCGTGGGGCGTGCGGGTGTCGAACTCGGCGGCCTCACCCGGACCGAGGACCAGATCGTGCTCGCCGAGCAGCAGCCGTACCTGCCCGGACAGCACGTACAGCCACTCGTAGCCCTCGTGGACCTGCAGCTCGGGCTCGGGATCGGGGGTCGTGCCCCCGGCGGGCGGCAGGATCGTCTTGTAGGCGTGCAGACCGCCGAAGTCGCGGGTCAGCGGCACATGGGTCCGGCCGTGCCGGACGAACGGGCGCGGCCGGATCCGGGGGTCCCCGGTCTCCGGCGCGCCGACCAGCTCGTCCAGTGCCACCCGGTGCGCCCGGGCGAGCGGGAGCAGCAGCTCCAGCGTCGGCCGGCGCTGTCCCGACTCCAGCCGGGAGAGGGTGGAGAGCGAGATCCCGGTGGTCTCGCTGAGCTGCGCCAGGGTGGTGCCGCGCTGCCGGCGCAGGGCGCGCAGCCGCGGGCCCACGGCGGTCAGCACGCCTGCGAGATCCTCGTCGTGCTCGTCGGTGGCCATGGATCCATTTGCCGCTTCGGCAAGGACATTTGTCAAATGTGGATGGCCGGGCGGACGCTCACCGGTATGGACGACACAGAGGAAGCGATGGACACCTTGTTCGACGTGGTGGTCGTGGGCGGTGGGGCCGCCGGGCTCGCCGGGGCCCTGACCCTGGTCCGGGCCCGCCGTTCGGTCCTGGTCATCGACTCGGGCAGCCCCCGCAACGCCCCCGCCGCGCACATGCACGGATACCTCGGCCACGACGGGCGCAGCCCGGCCGAGCTGCTGGAGCGGGGCCGCGCGGAGGTGACCGGCTACGGCGGGCTGATCCGGCAGGGCACGGCCGTCGCCGCCGACGCGCTGCCCGGCGGGGGATTCCTGGTGCGCTGCGGGGACGGCTCCGCGGTCCGGGCGCGGCGGCTGCTGGTCACCACCGGGCTGGTGGACGAGCTGCCCGCGGTGCCGGGCCTCGCGGAGCGCTGGGGGAGGGACGTGCTGCACTGTCCGTACTGCCACGGCTGGGAGGTCCGGGACGAGCCGGTCGCGGTGCTGGCCGGCGGCCCCGTATCCGTGCACCAGGCGCAGATGTGGCGGCAGTGGAGCGGACGTACGACCCTGCTGGCGCACACCTGGGAGCCGTCCGCGGAGGACCGCGAGCTGCTGGCGGCCCTCGGGGTCGAGGTGGTCGCGGGAGAGGTGACCGGCCTCGCGGTCGGCGCGGACGACCGGCTGGCCGGGGTGACCCTGGCGGGCGGCGGGACGGCGGAGTGCCGGGCGCTGGTGGTGGCCCCGCGGTTCACCGCCCGCTCCGGCGTGCTGACCGGCCTGGGCTTGCCCACGACCACCCTGGAGCGGGACGGCCACGTGATCGGCACCTGCGTGGCGTCCGACCCGGCGACCGGGGCCACCGCGCTGTCCGGGGTCTGGGCGGCGGGGAACGTGACGGCGCCGATGGCGCAGGTCGCGGGCGCCGCCGCGCAGGGGGTGCAGGCGGCCGTCGCCCTCAACGCGGACCTGATCGAGGAGCAGGGCCGGCGGGCGGTGGAGGCGTACCGCACGCGCATCTGATCTTCGGATGGCTGTGCGAGTTTCGGCCAGGCTCCCCGCGCGCAGGCTCTGGGCGGTCTGATCGTCGTACCGTCATCGGCTCAGGGGGCGCAATGGCACATGTGCTGGTCATCGGCGGAGGTGTCGGAGGCCTGGCCACCGCCCTGCTCGCGGCGCGGCACGGGCACACCGTCGAACTGTTCGAGCGCGACACCCGGGCCCCGGGCACCGCGCTCGACCGCGACTTCTTCGGCTGGCACCGTCCGTCCGTACCGCAGGCGAACCAGCCGCACGCCCTGCTCGGCGCCGCTCGCAATGTCCTGTGCGGGGAACTGCCCGATGTGTACGAGGAGATGCTCCGGCTGGGCGCCCGCGAGCGGCACGAACTGGACTGGTTCGACGTACGTCCCCCCGCCCGCCCCGGCGACGAGGACCTCGTCATGATCCAGGCGCGGCGGATCCTGCTGGAGAGCGCGCTGGCCACCGCCCTGCGCGGTGAGCCGGGTGCCGTCTCGCGGTACGGGGAGCCGGTCACCGGCCTGACCACGGTCCCCGGGATCAGGGTGACCGGCGTGACGACCGGCGTAGGGAGCTACGGGGGAGACCTGGTGGTGGACGCGGGCGGGCGCCGGGGCGGCACCGAGCGCTGGCTGGCCGCGGCGGGCTGCCGCCCGGCCGCCGTGGAACGGCACCGCACCGGGCTGGCGTACTTCTGCCGCTGGTACCGGCTGCCCGAGGGCATGGACGAGGGGCCGCGCCGGCCCTGGGCGGTGACCGGCGGGGCCTTCGCCGGGTGCGCCGTCTTCCCCGCCGACAACCGGGTGTTCGCGGTCACGCTGTTCGTGCACACCACCGACGCCACGCGTTCGGCGCTGCGCGATCCCGCGGTCTTCGAGAGTGCGGCCCGGTCCTTCGCGCCCGGCGAGGCCTGGCTGGCACTGGGCGCGCAGCCGCTGTCGGACGTACTGGCGACCGCGAGCCTGGACAACCGGTGGAGCCCCCTGGCCGACGAGCGGGGCCCGGTCGTGAGCGGGCTCGTGCCGGTGGGGGACGCCGTCACGCACACCAACCCGACCCTCGGGCAGGGTACTTCGCTCGCCCTGTGGGCGGCGCGCAGAGTGGCCCGTACGGCGCACCGGGACCCGGGCTCGGAGCGGTACGCCGCCGACCACCACGACTGGGCGGTGCGCACCCTGAAGCCCTGGTTCGACTTCCAGGTGGTCGCGGACTCGGCCATCGGGGAGCGGTTCGCGACGCGCGCCGTGCGCTCCGGGACACCGCGGGAGGTGGCGGCGCTGTTCGAGTGCGCGCTGGAGGACCCCGAGGTGATGCGGGCCCGCGCGAGGGTGCGGCACCTGGCCGAGCCCCCGGAGCGTGCGTACGCCGATCCGGAGGTCCGGGCCCGGGTGGCGCGCTGGCTGGAGGCGCGGCCGGACTACGCGCCGAAGCCGGCGGGGCCGGACCGGGGGGAGTGGGAGAAGCTCACGACGGGCTGAGCGCGGCCGGGTCGGACCGGGCCGCGGCCCTCGGATCAGGCGGTCGCGGTGGTTCCGGCGGTCCACGGCCAACCGGCCCCGCGGCGGGCCTCGACGAGGCCGACCATCCGGAACGCGGCGTCGGCGAGGCCGCCGAAGGTGTGCCGGTGCGGGCCGGCGGGGCCGTGGGCGGGCCGGTAGCCCGCCAGGTTCCACGTATAGACCGGGACATCGGCCGGGACCGGATCGGCCGGCCTGTCGCGGCGGTTGCTTGCGGCCTGCTCGTCGGTGACGATCAGGATCCGGTCGTGCTCCCGGTAATGGCGCCGCACCGCCGTCATCGTCTCCGTGCCCCCGAGACTGTGGAACCGTTTCAGCACCTCGAGCACCGGCTCGTCCCGCTCGAACGGCACCGTCCGGCTGCCCCAGCCGAACTCCACCAGGTCCGCCTGCTCCGCACGCATGGCCAGCGCCGTGCCGAACACGGCCGCCGCGTCCGCCCGCGTCAGTTTGGACCGCTCGGAGACGGTGTCCCAGAACATGGAGTCCGACCGGTCCACGAGGATCAGGGTCCGGCCGGGCAGCGACGGCACGTTGGCCAGGGAGTGGCCCAGCGCCCGTTCCAGCGCCGCTGCCCAGCGCTCCGACGGCGCGTGCTGGTGAGCGGCCAGGTAGCGGAACGGGAACTGCCGGGACCGGGCGACCTCGGAGGCGTCCGAGAGGCGTGCGGCGACGCGGGCGGCGACGTCGTCCGAGACCCCCGCCTCGTCGAAGTTCCGCAGGTTCCGCAGGAGCGCCATGGGTCCCATCGTGGGAATCACGGCTTCCCAGACGGCGGCGTCCATCGGTCCGTGGAGCCAGCCGGCCAGGGCCTCCCACGTCATGCCCGCCGTGGCCAGGCGCTCGGAGCCGTCCGGGCCCGTCACCACTGCCCGCCGCTCCTCGGCGGCCGACTCCATCAGAGCCCGGTGGGCGGTCAGCAGGCGGTCGGAAGCCGGCGGAACCGCCTGCTCCGGGTGGTGGCGGCGGTCCAGGGCGTACCGGAAGAGCGCACCCTGCCAGGGCTTGTCCGGGTCAGGGGAGGCGTGCACCAGGTTGAGCACGTCGCCGAAGCGGAAGTTCTTGGAGGCGGTGTCGTACTTGAGCAGGGATCGGGACGTGTACAGCCGGCGCACGCCGTCGGCGATGCCCCGCTTCACCGGCATCGGCACGTTCCGGCCGTACGCCGAGATCCAGTGGGCGAGCAGTTCGCCGGGCTCGTCGGCGCGCTGGAGCACCGAGTCGATCACGGACCGGTTGGACGGTCCCCCGGACGCGCCGGCCTCGAGCCGGGCCCGCACGTACACGGCGGCACCCACCAGGGAGGCGGTGCGCATGTTGCCCTCGCCGCGGAGCCAGCGGAGCAGGCCGGCCGTCCACTCGGGGTCCTGGACGGCGAGTTCGGCGACGAGGCGGGAGTACCGGTCGTCCCGCTCCTCCCCGCTCTCGTAGAAGGTCCGCTGGGTGACGAAGTTGCCGACGGCCAGCAGGAAGAGCTCCTCGCGGGGCTCCCGGACGAAGGCCGGGCCGCCCGCGTAGGTGCGGATCTTCGCCCCGGCCGGCCGGTGGTGGATCTGTGGCGGGGGCATGGAGCGGGCGGCCGCCGAGACGTGCGGCGCCACGAGCATCTCGGACCAGACCTTGGAGACGCGCGGGGTGTGACGAGGCAGTGAATCCCCCCGGATTCAGAGGATGGGACGCCCCGGACGAAGCGTTCGACGGGGCGAAGAAGCGCCCGCGCCTGCCGAGATCAAAAGGGGCCGCGGCGTCACTTGGTTGTTGTCAGAAGGAAGTAGCCGCAGCCGGGCGCATCGGAGGCGCGGTCGCGATGCGAACCTACAAGGCCCACCGGGCCGCGCACCAGCGAATTAGGGGGTGTCCGGCGGATCAGGGTCGGATAGCCCGGGTCGTCTGGCACCGCGGCTTGCCGCGTTGTCGTCGGTCGCCAATGCTCCGCAGTGGCTCCCTCCTCCGCCTTGCAATCCACGGCACCAGACGACCCGGGC